>DATMBI010000087.1:0-3888 GCA_035559375.1 Gemmatimonadaceae bacterium
AACTGGTGAGACGCGCTGCCGGCGCCACGGTTCACGGCCTTACGATGCCCCTCGTAACCAAGGCCGACGGCGCTAAGTTCGGCAAGACCGAGGCAGGCAACGTCTGGCTCGATGCCAAGCTTACTTCTCCTTACCGCTTCTATCAGTTCTGGATCAACAGCGACGATCGCGACGTGGGGAGGTATCTCCGCTATTTCACCTTGCTGCAGAGGGACGAGATCGAAGCCCTGGAGGAGACTGTGCGAGAGCGGCCGGAGTCGAGAGAAGCCCAGAGCGCGCTCGCCTTCGAGGTGACGGCACGCGTGCATGGCGACCACGCCGCGCGGCTCGCTCGCGACGCTTCTCGACTCGTATTCGACAGGAAGAGCGACCCCAAGACGTTCTCTCCGGCAACGCTCGAACTCCTGCGTGACGAGATCCCGTTCAAGCGCCTGACCGCGGTCAGAGAGGTGGCCGTAGCACCCTCCGGTGCTGCACGCGTCTCAGTGGTGGATATGCTGGTCGAGACTTCGCTGGCTTCGTCGAAGAGCGAAGCTCGGCGCCAGATTCAGCAAGGAGCGGTCAGTGTGAACGGCCGGCGGCTCGCAGCCGACGAGTTCTTCGTGGAACCCGACGAAGCTGTTGCGGGCGCCTATTTCTTCTTGCGCAAGGGATCCCGCGAGGTAGCGCTGGTGGAGTTGGCCTGAGCAACGGCGGTGCCATCAACTTACGGCCAATACTGTCAGCAGGCGATCGATCTCTCCCTCCGTAGTGTAAAAGTGGGGCGCAATTCGTATGGCGCCCTCGCGTACCGAGTGTACGACGCCGGCCTCTGCCAAGCGGCGCGACGTGGCTTCGGGATCGCGGGGGCGGAAAGACACGATCCCAGCGCGTCGGTCCGGATCTACAGGAGTGATCAATTGCAGATCCCTCCTGCGTTGCACGAAATCCAGTACCTGACCGCTACGCTCGGCTATCAGGTCGTGCACCCGATCCCACCCGACCTCTGCGAACATCTCCAGCGCCGCGTTGAGACCGGCGAACTCTTGAAAGGGAAGCGTGATTACCTCGAAGCGCCGCGCGTCCGGATGGTAAGAGAGATCGTAATCGCAGAGCTTGGCGAAGTCGAGCGCGGCTCGGACTGCCATCCAGCCGACCGGCACCGGCGTGAGGTGATCGATGAGCTCGCGGCGGACGTACACGAATCCTGTCCCCCACGGAGCCAAAAGCCACTTCTGCCCTCCACAGGCCAGAAAATCTACATTGCAACGACGCACGTCGAGCGGCGCAGCCCCCAGCCCCTGGATGGCATCCACCACGAACCAGATTCCACGCTCTCGGCACGCGGCGCCCAGTCGTTCGAGATCCAGCCGATATCCGGTCTCGAACGACACCCACGACACCGAGAGGACCCGCACACCAGGCCAGTCCAGGGCGCTGAGGAGCGCCTCTTCGTCCGCCAGGCCGGCGCGACAGGGGATCCGGCGGTATACGACACCCTTCTCGCGTTCCAGCGCTAGCCAGGGGTAGACGTTAGCTGGAAACTCTCTATCCGGGGCTACGACGACGTCGCCAGCGCGGAGCGGTAGCGTCCAGGCGGCCACATTGATGCCGTAGGTGGTATTCACCATGAGCGCGATCTCGTCGGGGCCTGCACCGATGCACTGCGCCAGCAGCTCGCGTGCACGAGCCAGCACGCCGAACTGGTAATCCACCGAGATACGCCACGGTTCGCTGCGCAATCTGTCGAAGTGATTCAGTGCCCGCACGGCCCGCCATGGCAGCGGCCCCGTGCTGGCGTGGTTGAGATAGACGACATCTCCCCGCAAAGTCCACGGAAACTCGGTAGCCCGCAGTTCCTCGAGCGACTGCCGCCGCGTGTGGCGCGCCGTAGTCGGATCTGTCATCGCTCCCCACCCACTACCGCGGCGGGATCGCGTAGATGGTCTGGAGTACCTTCCGGCTGCCTCCGCCAGCGGCGGTGCTGCCAGAAGTACTGGTCCGGGTATCGCCGGACCCACTCTTCGAGAATTCCCGTGAAGGCAGCGACGAATCGCTCCGTCTCCGCCTCTCGTTCCGCCTCGCGCTCGTAGGGAACTGGCACGACGTGACAGTGATACCGCCCGTTAGGCTTTCGCACCATGGCTACGAAGAAGGCTGGTACCCCGAATCGCAGCGCGAATACGGCGGGTCCGCGCGGTGTCTTCGCTGGGCGCCCGAAGAACGGTACGAACGTGGAGGCTAGACCCAGCACACCTTGGTCGGCCACGAAAGCCATAGCGTGTCCCTCCTTGAACGCTCGCGGCACGCGGCGCACCGCCTCCGCATCCCGGACGACCGCCATTCCCGAACGCTGGCGCGCCTTCGTCGCCATACGATCCACCAGCGGGTTGTTCAGCCGCCGGACGATGACCTCGATAGGCACGCCACGTAGTGCCATGTAAGCGCCGGCCAACTCCCAGTTGCCGAGGTGTCCGGTGATGAGCACCACGCCACGGCCCTCTGCTACTGCGCTGAGAATAGCATCTACGCCGGACTCAGACTCCACCAAACGCTCCACCTCCGCGAAGCCTCGCCCAGCGATTCGCGCCGACTCTGCTAACACCCTCCCGAAGTGTGCGTAGCTCCTCCTCGCCAGATGGACGACCTCGCGGTGGTCGAGCTCGGGGAAAGCAGCCGCGAGCTGCCGGACCACTACTTCCCTCCTGATCCCCAGCGGCCAGTACACCAGTTGTCCCAGGATCTCCCCTAGCTTCTGCGCCCAAGCCAAGGGAAGGACCTCTATGAGTGCGATAGCACTCCGAGCCGCGAGGAATTCCAGCCAGTGCCCCACGTTAGGCCGACGCCGTTCGCTCACGCTCTCCGTCGCTCCGTCGCGTCGTTATTGATGCACACCATCTCCACGAAGTCTCTTGTCTGGGCCGTCACACGATCCCAGTTGTAATAGCGCTGCACGAGTCGCCTCCCCTCCTCGCCCATACGGCGCCGGAGGGTAGCGTTTCCCAGGAGTTCTGCGATCGCCGTGGCCAAGGCATGCTCGCGGTCAGGATCGACTAGCAACCCCGTCTCCCGGTGTCGCACTAGGCCGCGAATTCCACCCGAATCGCCAGCCACCACGGCCAAGCCGCTAGCGCCCGCTTCCGCGAAGGCCAGCCCGAAGCCTTGTACCCCCGTCGCTTCCAAGCGCGGGACCATGACGAAAAGAGTGGCCGCTGCATAGGCATCAGCCAGTTCGTCGTCAGTCAACTGGCCGGCGAAAACCACTTGCCGGTCGACTCCCAACTGTGCGGCCAACGCCAGAAGCTTCGGCCTTTCGGGACCGCTACCTACTATCAAATAGCGCAAGTCGGACTGATCGGATCGCAAGAGCGCGAGCGCCCTCACGACAGTATCGTGCCCCTTGTAGGAGCGCAGCCCACCCACGGTCAGCAACACGGGAGAGTTACCTAACGCGAAGCGAGCACGGATCCGCGCACCGTCGCGATTCGGCCTGAAGAATTCCGGGTCGGCAGCTAGCTCGACGGCGCACAACGGGGGATGCGGCTCCGGGACTAGGTCACTGAGCAGGTCCTGCACCAGCACGGCGGTCCAGCTGGAGTCGGCCACGATGCCGGTCGCACCCCGCAGCACCGAATCCAGGCCACGAGACCCCCGCCCGCTGGCCAGGGCACTCCGCTCTCTCACCAGTTCGCTCCCGGTCACGTAGAGCACGTAGGGCGGGCGCGGCCGGCGACCCCAGGCGGCCAGCCAACCCGCCGGTCGGATCCCACTCGCGTGCACTAACGCGATCCGACGCGAACGAGCCAGCAACCAACGCAACCAGCGCAACCGATTCAGCACGTTCCCGGCCGCCTCGGGTGCGAACGGCTGGCGAAACACCCGCTCCGGAGCGACACCTCCCGCAGTCAC
>DATMBI010000088.1:0-2164 GCA_035559375.1 Gemmatimonadaceae bacterium
GAGCGCATCGCAGTAGTTGGCCATGTCCGCTAGCACCACCAGGACGTGCATCCCCGCCTCGAAAGCGAGGAACTCCGCCGCCGTGAGTGCCAAGCGTGGAGCCATTAGACGTTCGACCGCTGGGTGCGAGGTCTCGTTGATGTAGCATACGGTGCGGGCCATAGCGCCACTTCGGCGGACGCGCGACAGAAATTCGTGGCGCTCGCGCGCAGTAATACCGATTCCCGCGAAGACAACAGCGAAGTGACCTCCTCCGGGCAGTCGGGCCCACTCTACGATACGAGCTGCCAGCTCCAGGCCGGGGAGGCCACCTCCCGAGAACACTGGCAGCTTCTGCCCGCGGACCAGAGTGTTCATGCCGTCTATGGCGCTGATCCCCGTCTCGATGAAGTTCGACGGTGGAGCGCGTCGCACAGGGTTGAGAGGAGCCCCACCGATGGGGCGCACGCCTTCACCGATCGGCGATGGCAAGCCATCTATCGGATCGCCGTGTCCGTCGAAGCTTCTGCCGAGCAGGTCACGCCCCACCACCGTTTCGGCTGTCCGACCCGTGAGAACCACTTCCACACGCTGGGGTGCGAGCGAGACGGTCTCGTCTAGAACTTGCACGACCGTCACGGACTCGCTTGCCTCGACCACCTGTCCGCGCCGATCGGGGAGGCCAGCTTGCCGGACGAGCACGTGCTCGCCCAAAGCGACGCCGCGGGTTCGTTCCAAGAAGAGCAACGGGCCGTGCGCCGAGGCTACGCCGCGATAGATGCGCCGGTAGTGCATTCAGGGTGTCCTCGATCGCGGTCGCCCGGCAACCGCGCGAGCCGCTGCCATGGCCGCGGCAGCTAGCTCCTCGACTTGGCTCGCCGGAGCACTCTGGAGGGCAGCTGAGGCACGGAAAGCCGCATCGAGGTCGATATCCGCGAGTGCCATCCCGGCGTCCAGCGCCTGGTTCGCGGTCGAACGCGTAGTCAGCGCAGCTCGCCCTAGTGCCAGAGTCTTGCCGAGAGGCGACATCGCATCGTTAGGCTCGAATACGTTCTGCCGCAGTACATGCTCGCGAATCGCAGCCGCTACGGTTAGCGTCAGGCGATCCCGGTCGTCGAGGGACTCCGGCCCTACGAGGGCGGCTATATCGCGCAGCTCCGCTTCTCGCTCCAGCGTCTGGAACAGCGCAGCACGCACTTCGAACCAGTCGCTACCCCCCGCGCTCGCCATCCAGTCGCGCACCGCATCCGCATAGAGCGTGTAGCTGGCACGCCAATCCACTGCGGGGAAGTGCCGCCGCTGCGCCAATGACGGATCGAGTGCCCAGAGTGCACCGGCAACCCGGAGCGCGGCCTGCGTCACGGGCTCGGAAAAATCGCCGCCGGGAGGGGAAACTGCAGCGATGACCGTAACACTGCCCTGGCGCTCTGGGGCGCCACAGGCGCGAACGCGCCCAGCTCGCTCCAAGAACTGGCCCAAGCGGCCGGAGAGATACGTCGGATAGCCTTCCTCGCCGGGCAACTCTTGCAAACGCGAACCCAATTCGCGCAGTGCTTCTGCCCAACGGGATGTAGAGTCGATCATGAGAGCGACACGTTGTCCCATGTCACGGTAATATTCCGCTATGGTCATGCCGAGGTAGATCGAAGCCTCGCGAGCCACGACGGGCATGTTGGAAGTGTTCACCACCAGCACAGACCGCTCCATCACGGGACGCCCGGTCCTGGGATCGACGAGCCGTGGAAACTCGTGCAGGAGCTCCGTCATCTCGTTGCCGCGTTCGCCGCAACCCACGAACACTACCACGTCGGCATCGGCGAACTTGGCTAGGCTCTGCTCTATTACGGTCTTTCCGGTTCCGAACCCTCCGGGGACTACGCACGTGCCACCCTCGGCCACGGGAAATAGGAGGTCGAACACACGCTGACCGGTGAGGAGTGGTCGCTCCACCGGAAGGCGTTGGGCCACCGGCCTCGGAAGGCGCAGGGGCCAGCGCTGCGCCAGGAACAGCGGCCGGCCATCCGTCAAGCGAGCAACGGGCTCCACCACGGTAAAAGTCCCCGAGCCGACCCAGTCGAGGACGCCCGCCAACCCTGGGGGCACCATGATACGATGTTCCAGGCCACTCTCGCGTACCGTGCCCAGCACATCGCCACCTTCGACGGGAGTGCCTGGCTCGAGGGAA
>DATMBI010000089.1:0-4181 GCA_035559375.1 Gemmatimonadaceae bacterium
CTGGCACTCGTTGGCTCCTTACTTCGCTGGCGGACTGGGCGTCACCGCGGACCTCCGCGGAGCCTACGACATCGGACAGTATCGCTTCGGCTTTCCCGTAACGCTCAATTTCGGGGCAGGCACCAAGTGGGTCCCTCGCAGCAATTGGCAGGTGCGGTTGGACTGGACCAACTACATCTATCAGATTCGCTACCCCGACTCCTATTTCCTTCGGACAGGGGAATTCGATCCGGTGCGCCTACCTGGACAGGCACAATCGCTCTGGCGCAGGAACGTAGCTCTTACGCTCGGCGTTTCGTACCTCTACAAGCAGTGACTGGGATGGCGTCTAGCGTTTCGCTGACCCGACGGGTGCAATTCGCAGCGGCGCATCGCTATTACAGGCCCGACTGGGACGAGGCCACCAACTACCGTGTCTTCGGCCTCTGCGCCCGTCCCAACTATCACGGACACAATTACACCTGCACGGTCACTGTCACGGGTCCGGTGGATCCTGCCACCGGCATGATTCTGCCGCTCGACGAGTTGGACGCGGTATTGGAGCGCGAGATTCTTTCACGTTTCGATCACCGTAACATCAACCTGGAAGTACCGGAGTTCGCGAGCGGCGGCCTCGTACCTACTGGGGAGAATCTGGCTCGCTTCATACTCGAGCGGGTCCAGCGAGCCCTGGGGGAACGTGTCAAAGTGAGCGCGGTAACAGTCGCCGAGGACAGCGACCTCGCGGCCACCGCTTACGGCTAGCGACTCTTGCTCGCCTGACATCCCAGCGCCGAGATTCGAACGATGAGCGTGGACTCGGTACAGTCACCTGCCCTGGATGCCGTCGAAGAGGTGCCGGTGTGGCTGGAGCTGAACGGCCTCCCGATCGTAACCTGGATGTGTACGCCCGACCAATTGGACGACCTGGTCATCGGCTGGCTCTTCGGCGAAGGTTACATCGATTCGCCGAGGGATATTCTTCGGATGCGCCCGTGCACGCGCGGCGAGTTGGGTTTTTACGTGGATATCGCGCCGGAACGACTGGCCGCTGTCAACGCCAGCGAGCGGCGACGTGTGCTGGCTTCGGGTTGTGGATCGGTAACGGCCTTCCTGGGTAGCTTAACCGAAGTGCGCCGCCGATCGGGTACCGTCGCCGTTCCCGAAACCCAACGGTTGCGCCTTCTTTTCAAGGACCTCTTCGGTCGCGGTGTGCGCTACAAGGAAACCGGTGGCGTGCACGCTGCTGCACTCACCGACGGGACAGCTATCCTGCATCATGCGGAGGACATCGGCCGGCACAACGCCGTGGACAAGGTGTTGGGCGCAGCCATCCAAGCGGGCCGCAAGCCCGACGACTTGATGCTCTTGGTGACTGGCAGGATTTCGGGAGAACTTGCCTACAAAGCAGCCCGTGCCAACCTCTCGCTCGTAGCCACGCCTTCTGTGCCTTCCACCATCGCGGTGGAGATCGCGCGCGCGTCCGGTATGGTGATCGTCGGTCGCGCGGTCAGCGGCCAGCCGCAAGTCCATCGGTACTGAGGCGCACGTGCACGCGGTGTGTACCGGCGTCATCCTCGCCGGCGGTGCTGCCAGCCGCTATGGCGGAGTGCCCAAAGGCTTGCTGGAGGTAGGTGGGGCGAGAATCGTAGATCGGGTAGCCGCCGCCCTGGGCGAAGTGTGCGAGCGGACGATCATCATCGCCAACCACCCGGAGGCAGCCAGTTGGCTCGACGGCGTTCCAGCTTTCCCGGATCTTCTACCTGGCCAGGGGAGTCTGGGCGGAATTCACGCCGCTCTCAGTCATGCGGCAGGGCCGGTACTGGTGGTGGCGTGGGACATGCCGTTCGTGCCGGCTGCGTTGCTGGCCAGACTGCGCGCGTTAGGCCGCGACTGCGACGTAGCGCTACCGGAGAGCGATTCGCGCCGCGGAGTGGAACCCCTCTGTGCCTGGTACGCTCCGACCTGTTTGCCAGCCATCGAGGATGCCATTCGTCGGGGCGACCGCAGGGTGATATCCTTCTTCGACGCGGTACGTGTGAGGCGTCTTGCGGCCGCCGAGGTAAGCGTGCTAGGCGACCCGTCGTGGATCTTCATGAACGTGAACACACCGGATGACCTGGAGCGAGCCAACAGTTACGCCAGGAGCGCCGGGACGCGTCCCGCCGTTGCTGGCGATAATCGGACTTAAGAACAGCGGCAAGACCACGCTGCTGGTCCGGCTAGCCGCCGAACTCGTTATGCGCGGACTGCGCGTGGCGACCATCAAACACGGCACTCACACTTTCAATATCGACCCGGCTACGACAGACACCTATCGGCATTTCCACGAAGGACGAGCGGAAGCAGTTGCCATGATAGCACCAGATCGCTTCGCACTGGTCCGCCGGATCGCACGAGAACCTTCGCCAGAGGAGGTCGCAGCGCGCTTCTTCGGCGAAGCCGACATCGTACTGTGCGAAGGGTTCAAAGCCAGCAAGCTGCCCAAGGTCGAAATCTTTCGGCGCGAGGCTAACCCTGCCCCTCTCTATTCACGCGGTTCCCCCCAAAGCGCTAGCTACGTCGCCATTGTTACCGACGACCCGACGCTGGAAGCCGATGTCCCTATACTCATGCTGGATCGAGACGACCACCTTCAGCGGTTGGCTGACCTCGTGGAACGAGTCGCCCGGAACTAGCTGCTTGGACAAGACCCGCCATTTGCGGAGTGGATCGTGCTCGCTGTAGTCGAAGCCGTTCGGCGGATAATGCAGGACATGGCACCGCTGCCGGCGGAACAAGTGCCTCTGGCCAGTGCTACGGGCCGCGTTCTCGCACACGACGCCGTCGCGCCCTACACACTCCCGCAGTGGGACAATGCCGCCATGGACGGCTACGCCGTACGAGCGGAAGACATCGCCCGCGCGAGCAAAGAACACCCAGTGCGGCTCGCTGTGGTCGACTCGATCGCTGCTGGCGGCATCCCGACACGCCCGATCGGGCCGGGCGAGGCAGCGAGGATCATGACTGGAGCACCTATCCCGCCTGGGACCGACAGCGTCGTTCGCGTGGAAGATACGGACGGTGGGACCGTGACGGTCTCGATCTTCGCTGCACGTGACGCCGGCCGGAACGTCCGACCGAGGGGAGAGGACTTCCGAGAAGGCGAGACAGTCCTCGCCTCGGGAACACTCTTGGGCCCGCCGCAAGTCGGAGTGCTGGCTAGCTTGGGGATGGCAGTGGTTCTGGTTCACCGTCGCCCCGTGGTAGCCATAGCAGGTTCGGGCGACGAACTAGTGGACCTGGATCGCTTTCACGAGGTACTGGAAGGACGGCGCATACTGGCCTCGAACAGCTACACACTCGCCGCAGCAGTGGCCGCTGCCGGCGGCGTCCCGCTGGTGCTCGGCAACGCCCCCGACCAGGTGGGTGCGTTGAGTGAGCTCCTAGCACGAGCGCGTGGGGCGGACCTCCTGATCACGACCGCGGGCGCGTCGGTCGGTGAGTACGACTACACGCGTATCGCCCTCGAGAGCCTCGGAGGCAAGCTGGTGTTCTGGAGGGTTCGCATGAGACCAGGGGCACCCCTCGGATACGGTCACCTCGACGGTACCCCGTGGCTCGGCCTTCCCGGCAACCCCGTGTCAGCGATGGTAACCTTCGAGCTTTTTGCCCGGCCCGCGATTAGACGGATGCTGGGCCACAGATCGCCCTTCCGTCGCCCAGTCGAGGTCGTACTGGAGGAACCGGTCGCCATCGGTGCACCACTTACGCACTTTCTGCGAGCGGTGGTCCGGCTGCGATCCGACGGTAGACTGGGCGCTCGACTGACCGGCCCACAGGGTTCCGCGATCCTGACTTCCATGGCGAAAGCCAACGCTCTATTGGTCGTTCCGGCAGAGAAGCCGAAAAACCAAGCCGGCGAGAAACTGCAGGCCCTTCTCCTCGGGGACGAGGCTCTAGCCAGCGAGGATTTCGACCTAGAATACCAGTAGGGCGGCCCGCGACGGCCGCCCTACTGGCCATCCGACGTCAGCTCAACCCGTCTTGGTACCGCAGCCGGACCCGCTGAAGGCGCGCTTACCCGTGATCCAGAGCTGCACCCTGTAATCGTAATCCTTGCCAGCCTTGTCCTTGCACGGGACCTTGGACATGGTGATCGCGATCCGATTGGTGTCCTCGGCAGCTCGCAGCACCTCGTACTGGTAGATCGCACCGTCGAT
>DATMBI010000090.1:0-3965 GCA_035559375.1 Gemmatimonadaceae bacterium
CGACGATGCCTCCGGTACGGCGCTAGTACTCGAAATTGCCAGGGTGCTAGCCAGTCCCGACATTCGGACCGCACGTTCGGTGCGCTTCGTGCTTTGGAACAACGAAGAGACGGGTCTGAACGGCGCGCGTGCCTATGTCCAGCAGCGGGCGTCGCTACAGGGTAAGGAGGATCCACCTGCGTCGGGGCGGTATCCGGAGCCGCGTTGGCTCGGAATGATTCAGCACGACATGATGCTGTGGGATCATGGCAACCCTGTGCAATGGCAGCAGGCTCTGGATGCCGACGTGGATATCGAGTTCCAACTCAACTCAGCCAAGGCCGAGGAGTCCGCCGCCCTGGCGCTCAAGTTGCTCAACGCCAACCGTAAGTTCGCCACCGACTACCCAGCGGTCGTCAGCAACGCGATGAGCAACACCGACTCGGCACCGTTTCAGGATTTGGTGCCCGCAGTAAGTCTGCGCGAGAATCGGCGCCTCTACGAGACCGGTAATCGTGCCAATCCGCACTGGCATCAGCCGACTGATCTCTTCGTGAACTACACGGATGCCGATTTCCGTCTGGGGTTCAGCGCCGCGCAGACTACTCTCGGTGCCGTAGCGTTGCTCGTGGAGGCGCGTATAGTGCCGCGTTAACCGGCCGAGTGCCTACGTCACTCTTGGTCCAGGAGGGCGATGCGGCGCAGGTGACGACCGCCTTCGAAGGGAGTCGAGAGCCAGGTCTCCACTATCGGCAGCAACGCACTTTCGGCGACGAGGCGTTCGCCTAAGGCGAGCATATTGGCGTCGTTGTGCTGTCGCGCTAAGCGGGCCGATTCCACGTTCCAGCAGACGGCACAGCGGATGCCGCGTACGCGGTTGGCCGCCATGGCTTCGCCGTTGCCCGATCCTCCGAGCACGATCCCGCGTTCGTACTCGCCGCCGGCTACAGCTATGGCAAGGGGCCGGACGATCAGTGGGTAGTCCACTGGGTCCGGGGAGTCAGTGCCGAGGTCCGTAACCGCGTGCCCCTGCTGCCTCAGCCACTCAACGAGGATTGTCTTGTAGCGGATTCCGGCGTGATCGGAGCCGATCGCGATGCGCATGTACGGTGCCCTAGCGCCTCACGATTCGCGTTCCTCGTACTGTGCGCGCAGCGCCGCCACCACGCTGGGATCAGCGAGCGTGGTAGTATCGCCCAGGGCACGGCCGTCCGCTATGTCGCGCAGCAGGCGGCGCATGATCTTGCCCGAGCGCGTCTTCGGGAGGTCCGCGGAGAACAGGATGTCGTCCGGTCGGGCCAAGGCACCGATTTTTTGGACCACGAACTCCTTCAGTTCGTCCCGCAGGGCCGGCGAGGGGTTATGGCCGCTGCGAAGAGTAACAAAGGCGGCGATGGCTTGCCCTTTGAGTTCGTGCGTCTTGCCGACCACCGCTGCCTCGGCGACGGCAGGATGCTCCACCAGAGCCGATTCGACTTCCATTGTGCCGATTCGATGTCCGGCCACGTTCAGGACGTCGTCCACGCGTCCCAGAATCCAGAAGTAACCGTCGGCGTCGCGCTTCGCACCATCTCCCGGGAAGTAGAGGTCCGGCCGGCCAGGCCATTTAGAGAAGTACGTCTGCACGTAACGTTCGTCGTCGCCCCAGATGGTTCGTAGCATCGAGGGCCAGGGACGAGTGAGCGCGAGAAGGCCACCTCCTTCCTGCACCACGTTGCCGTCGGAATCCAGCAGTTCGGCGAAGTAGCCTGGCAGTGGTCGCGTAGCGCTCCCCGGCTTGGTGGCGGTGAGGCCTGGCAAGGGAGCAATGACTATCGCACCCGTTTCTGTTTGCCACCAGGTGTCGACTATCGGGCAGCGTCCCTGGCCGATGTGCTCGTGATACCACATCCAAGCTTCGGGATTGATTGGTTCGCCCACCGTGCCGAGGAGTCTCAGGCGACTCAGATCGTGACGCGCAGGGTATTCCGCTCCCCACTTCATGAAGGCGCGGATGGCCGTGGGGGCGGTATAAAAGACCGTAACACCGTGCCGTTCGCATATTTCCCAGAAGCGATCTTTCTCGGGCCAGTCCGGCGCGCCTTCGTACATCACGCAGGTAGCACCGTTGGCCAGTGGGCCATAGACCACGTACGAATGCCCTGTCACCCAACCGATGTCGGCGGTGCACCAGAAGACGTCGTCCTCTTTGATGTCGAAGACGTAGCGAGTCGTCGTGGTTACACCGGTGAGGTAACCGCCCGTGGTATGGACGATTCCCTTCGGTTTGCCCGTGGTGCCCGACGTGTAGAGGATGAAAAGCACATCTTCGGCATCCATTTCTTCTGCCGGGCATTCCATCGGTGCGCGCTGCATCAGTCGGTGCCACCAGTGGTCTCGGCCCTCCTGCATCTCCGCGAAACTCTCGTCGCCCATGCCGCCTGGCCGGCGCTGCACTACGACAACGTGTCGAACAGAGGGTACCTGTTCCAGTGCCTTGTCGGTGTTGCGCTTGAGCGGTATCACTTGTCCGCGACGGTAGGCACCGTCGGCCGTGATGACGACCTTGGCAGCGGCGTCGTTCATGCGGTCTCGCAGCGACTCGGGGGAGAATCCTCCGAATACCACCGAGTGGATGGCTCCGATGCGGGCACAGGCCAGCATGGCGATAGCAGCCTCGGGGATCATGGGGAGGTAGATGCCCACACGATCGCCCCGCTGGACGCCGAGGCCTTTCAGGACGTTGGCGAATTTTCGGACCTCGCAGTAGAGGTCCCAGTAGGTGAGTGTGCGGCGGTCGCCAGGTTCGCCCTCCCAAATAAGTGCTGCCTTGTTGCGGCGCTGGCTGCCGATGTGCCGGTCCACGCAATTGTAGCTTGCGTTGAGTTTGCCTCCTGTGAACCAGCGTGCGCGTGGCGGCTGCCATTCGAGGACACGTTCCCACGGTCTGAACCAGTGCAACGATCGCGCTTCGTCTGCCCAGAAGCGCTCGTAGTCCGCGTTGGCGCGAGCGTAGATCTCAGGATCGCGCGCGTTGGCCTGCTGGCGAAAGGAGTCTGGCGGTGGAAACGTGCGATTCTCGTGGAGCAGGACCTCGATATCTGGCATGTTGCTTCCGGTGGTAGCTTAGGGTGCGAATGTAACCGACGCTGGCGTCGCTGATAGTGCGTTTTGGTACGGTCGGGTGCAACTGGTGTACGTTGGGTGGTTCGTTGCAGAAACACGTGTCGAGAGGAGAATCGAGTGATCCACCCCTGGAGAGATCTTCCGCCGGGTCCCTCTCCGCCAGAGGAGATAACCGTCGTCGTGGAGATTCCGCGCGGGAGTCGCAACAAGTACGAGCTCGACAAGGCAACTGGGTCGTTTCGTTTGGATCGGGTGCTCTATTCGGCTGTCCAGTATCCGGGCGACTATGGCTTCATTCCGCGCACATTGCATGACGATGGCGATCCGCTGGACGTCTTGGTGCACATCAACGAGCCAACGTTCACGGGCTGCCAGATCACGGCCCGTCCAATCGGCATTCTGCGGCTTTTGGATCGTGGCGAGCCTGACGACAAGATCCTAGCGGTCCCAGCTGGCGACCCCTTTCATCGGGAGTATTTCGACATCGCCGATCTGCCCAAGCACTTCCTGAGTGAAGTCGAGCATTTTTTCCAGATCTACAAGGACCTGGAGGGCAAGCGGGTGCACTCGGCGGGCTGGGAAAAGGCCGAGGTGGCGATGCGGGTAGTCCTGGAATCGATAGATCGCTACGCCGCTCGCTATTTGCGCCAGGGTCCATAGCGCTCATCGGTGGCTACGTTGCCGCCTCCGGCGTGCGGCGCAAGCATGATGTCCTGTCACCATAGCGACTTTAGTGCGCCAGTGTATCGTAAGTGTTTCCCCTACAAAGCGGTTTCGCGATTTCGAGGATGGACAGCGGCTCGAGCTGCAATAGCTTAGCGACAAAAAGGAGGTGCAGCCATGAATTATCTATTCCTGATAGGACGGATCATTTATGGCGG
>DATMBI010000091.1:0-6763 GCA_035559375.1 Gemmatimonadaceae bacterium
CTCATCGGCGAGTCCGACATAGAGATCATGAAGGCGCACACGGTAGCGCTGGCGCGCCACTTGGGAGTGGTCGGGTTGATCAACGTCCAGTTCGCAATCAAGGGCGGCAATGTGTACGTCTTGGAGGTGAACCCGCGTGCCAGTCGTACCATCCCCTTCGTATCCAAGGCTATCGGTGTACCTTTGGCTTCTTTGGCGGCACGAGCGATGCTGGGCGAAAGTCTGGAATCTCTCGGGTTCACGCGCGAGATCGTGCCGCCGTACGTTTCTGTGAAGGAGGCCGTGTTCCCCTTCACGAAGTTCCGCGAGTTCGATCCGCTTTTGGGTCCGGAGATGCGCTCGACGGGCGAAGTGATGGGGATAGCCGATTCCTTCGGTATCGCGTTCGCCAAGGCGCAGATAGCTGCTGACAACGCGCTGCCGTTGAAGGGAGCTATATTCGTCACAGTCAACGATTCCGACAAACCCACTGTGACACCGATCGTTAGGCGCTTCCACGAGATGGGTTTCGTGCTGTACGCCACTGACGGTACCGCCCGCTATCTGCGTGGCCGTGGCATTCCAGTCAGAGCTGTGCGCAAGGTTCACGAAGGCAGACCCAACGGCATCGATCTCATGCTCAATGGCGAGATTCAACTGCTGATCAACACCCCGCTAGGCAAGCACGCTCAGTACGACGATTACATTTTGCGTCAGACTGCGATCGCTCAGCGTATCTCTTACACGACTACTATGTCGGCCGCCAGCGCTGCCTGCGACGCGATACTGGCGCTTCGCTCCCGCCAGCCGCAGGTGCGGCCTCTGCAGGAGTGGCACGCCTTGCTGAGTGGCGGTAGCTCCGGGGAGGAATTCTTCGTGGAATCGGTCGCCGCCGATCGTGGGGTAGCAGCCACGAGCACGGAAGAAAGAGTCGGGAAGCGGGAAGCTAGCGGAGAGGCTCTGGCATGAGCGAGCTGCCGCCGCCTTTCGTGCACGAATCGTCGTACGTCGACGAGGGTGCTGTCATAGGGCGAGGAACGCGTATCTGGCACTTTTGTCACGTGATGCCGGGTGCAGTGATCGGCGAGCGGTGCAATCTTGGCCAGAACGTGGTCGTTATGCCGGGCACGCGTATAGGAAACAACGTGAAAATCCAGAATAACGTGTCGATATACGAGGGTGTCGAGCTGGAAGACGACGTTTTTTGCGGCCCCTCGATGGTTTTTACGAACGTCGTCAACCCTAGAAGTCATGTTTCTAGACGTCACGAATACCGCCGTACCTTGGTACGGCGCGGGGCGACGATCGGGGCGAATGCAACGATCGTCTGTGGCGTTACCTTGGGGCAGTACTGCTTCGTCGGGGCCGGCGCTGTCGTAACGCGTGACGTGAAACCGTATGCTCTCGTGGTAGGGGTGCCTGCCCGTCAGATCGGGTGGGTGTGCCAGTGCGGGGAGAGGCTGCAAGACGCCGGAGCGACTGCCGGTTCGACTCTGGTGTGTGGAGCCTGCGGCGGGCGGTACAGGAAGAAGAACGGAGAAATAGAGCCGGAGGGGAGCGCATGACGGCGGCGCCGGTGCGGGTAGCATTGGTGGGTTGTGGCCGTATCAGCCGGACACACTTCGAAGCCATTCGTAGCGTTCCGGGGCTCGAGTTAGCAGCTGTTTGCGATATAGACGAAGAGCGAGCGCGCAGTGCCGGCGAGGAGAACGGCGTTCCCTGGTTCACGAGCTACGCTAGGATGTTGCAGGAGGCGGACTGCCATGCGGTAGCTGTGTGCACACCCTCCGGGTTGCACCCGCAACACGGAATAATGGCGGCGCGCGAGGGGAAGCATGTCATCTGCGAAAAGCCGATGGCCATCGACCTCGCTGGTGCCGATGCGCTCGTTCAGGCGTGCGACGAAGCAGGAGTCCATCTCTTCGTAGTGAAGCAGAACCGGCTCAATCCTCCGATCCAGCTGCTGCGGCGCGCCATCGACAAAGGGCGTTTCGGGCGGATCTACCTCGCGAACACTACGGTACGATGGACCCGACCCCAGGAATACTACGACCAAGCGCCGTGGCGAGGCACTTGGGAATTCGACGGTGGTGCCTTCATGAATCAGGCTTCCCACTATGTCGACCTGATCCAATGGCTGGTCGGCCCCGTCGAAAGTGTCATGGCCAAGACTGCCACGCTTGCCAGGCGGATCGAGACTGAGGACACTGGCGTGGCCATCCTCAAGTTCCGCTCGGGGGCGTTGGGTGTGATCGAGGTCACGATGCTCACGTATCCGCGAAATCTGGAAGGCTCGATCACCGTCCTGGGCGAGAAGGGGACCGTCAAGATCGGTGGCACGGCTGTGAACCGAGTGGAACACTGGGCGTTCGCGGAATACGACGACGATGACAAACTGGTGGAGAGTGCGTCCACTAACCCGCCCACGGTCTACGGCTACGGCCATCGCGGCTTCTATGCCAACGTACTAGCAGTGTTGTCGGGCAAAGCACGACCTGACACGGATGGCAGGGCTGGGCGCAAATCGCTGGAATTGATTCTGGGGATCTACGAATCTGCGCGTACTGGGCGCGAAGTGACTCTTCCGCTGCGCTCTCCTTGAAGGGCGGAAGGCATCATAGGGGCGGCACGCGCATCGAACCAATGCTCATTGCGGGGGCACGAATATAAATGGCGGTTCCACTGTTGGATCTAAAGGCGCAGTACGAGTCGATCAGAGACGAAGTGCAGCGTGCCATGGCTGCTGTTCTGGAGAGCCAGAAATTCATTCTGGGCGAGCCAGTAGAACGCTTGGAATCCGAAATCGCAAGATTGTCCAACACGCGTTTCGCTGTGGGGTGCGCTAGTGGGACGGACGCTCTGCTGCTGGCGCTGCGTGCCTTGGATGTAGGGCCAGGAGACGAGGTGGTCACGACGCCGTTTACCTTTTTCGCCACCGCAGGCGCAATTCATAACGTCGGTGCTCGTCCCGTTTTCTGCGACATCGACCCAGATACATTCAACATTTCGGTCGAGGCCGCGGTCGCCGCGGTAGGCAGCAAGACCAAGGCCGTGATCCCGGTCGATCTCTTCGGTCAGATGGCAGCCATCGAGGAGTTGCGCGCTAGGCTGCCCTATCTTCCTGTGATCGAGGATGCAGCCCAGTCCATCGGAGCGGCACGCAGAATCGGTAGTAACACAGTGCGCGCCGGCGAACTCGCTACCATCGGAACGCTGAGCTTTTTCCCCTCGAAGAACCTCGGGGCCTTCGGCGACGGCGGGATGGTACTGACTCAAGACGAGCACCTCGCAGCGCGGCTGAGAAGGCTCAGGGTGCACGGGAGTAGCCGGACTTATTTCCACGAAGAAGTGGGCTACAACAGCCGACTGGATGCGCTACAGGCTGCGGTGCTCTTGGCGAAGCTACCGCACCTTTCGCACTGGAGTGCGGGTCGGCGCGCCAATGCCGCGTACTATACGTCGGCTCTCGCGGATGTGCCTGAGGTCCGCACGCCCGTGGTGGATCCAGCCAACGAATGTATCTTCAACCAATACACTCTGCGCGTCGAGCGGCGCGATGCGCTGCAAGCCTACTTGCAGCAGCGCGGCATAGGCACAGCGATCTATTATCCGCTTCCTTTGCACCTGCAGCCTTGCTTCGCGTACCTGGGTTACACCCAGGGGGCTTTTCCGGAAGCCGAGCGCGCAGCGGCAGAAGTCCTATCGCTTCCCATTTACCCCGAACTCACGGCGGCACAACGGGACGAAGTAATAGATGCTATTCGTTCCTTTTACGGTCGTTGAGACAATGTCGGGCCTGAGGTGGGCGAAACTATGAGTGCTTCGCTGAAGCAAGAGCTCCTGGAGAAGATTCGAAGTCGGCGAGCGGTAGTGGGTGTGATGGGGATGGGTTATGTCGGGCTACCGCTAGCGGTGGAATTCGCTCGGGCTGGTTTTCGGGTCGTGGGCTACGATGTGGACGGAGATCGCGTTCGCGCCTTGGCGTCCGGGGAGTCGCACGTTCAGGATGTGCGTTCGGAGACACTCGCCCCACTCGTCCACGCCGGTGCCCTAACGGTAACTGACGAGGAGGCGTTGCTTGGCCAGTGCGATAGCGTCTCGATCGCCGTACCGACGCCGCTCTCCAAGACTCGCGATCCCGACATGAGCTACGTGCAGGCGGCCACCGAGGCTGTGGCGCGCCACGCTCACCCCGGCATGCTCATCGTGCTGGAAAGCACTACGTACCCTGGGACTACACGCGAGGTGATGAAACCGCGCCTCGAGGCTCGCGGCTTGGTTGCCGGCGTGAACGTGTTCCTGGCCTTCAGCCCGGAGCGTGTCGACCCGGGGAATCCGGTGTGGCATACCCGTAACACACCTAAGGTAGTGGGTGGTCTTACACCCGCTTGCACCGAGGTGGCTGTCGCCCTCTATAGCGAGTGCATCGAGCGAGTAGTACCGGTGTCGAGCGCGGAAGCTGCGGAGCTCGTAAAGTTGCTGGAGAACACTTTCAGGGCGGTGAATATAGGGCTAGTGAACGAAATGGCTATCGTTTGCGACAAGCTGGGTGTGGACGTATGGGAAGTTATCGAAGCTGCTGCGACTAAACCTTTCGGTTTCATGAAATTCACGCCCGGTCCGGGTATAGGCGGACACTGCATCCCACTGGATCCCCATTACCTGGCATGGAAGATGCGTAGCCTGAATTACAAAACGCGCTTCATCGACTTAGCCAGCGAAATAAACTCCGAGATGCCAGAGTTCGTGGTTCGCAAGGTCAGCCTAGCACTCAACGAGGAAGAGCGAGCGGTAAAGGGAAGCCGCGTTCTCGTACTCGGAGTTGCCTACAAGAAAGACATCAACGACATCCGCGAAAGCCCTGCCCTGGACGTCATGCGTCTTTTGAGGGAACTAGGCGCTGACGTCGTCTATCACGATCCTCACGTAGCTGCCTTCGAAGACGACGGTCGGCGGCACGAAAGCATCGCGCTCACGGAGCGCGAGCTAGAGCAGGCCGACGCCGTGGTCGTCGTGACCGATCACAGTGCGGTGGACTACCAGCTCGTGGCCGATCACGCGCGTCTGGTGGTCGACTCCCGAAACGCCATGGCTAGAGTCAGGCCATCCCGGGCGCGTGTCGTACCGCTTTCAGCCGGAGGCGAGCTGCGGACGGCGCGTACGGTATCGGAGGCGGCGCGGTGAAAATTGCGGTGATCGGCACGGGCTACGTGGGCTTGGTAGTCGGTGCGTGCTTGGCCGAGACTGGGAACGACGTAGTATGTGTGGATCGGGACGCTGCCAAGATACGAGACCTCGAGAAGGCAATACTCCCGATTTACGAACCTGGCCTGCAAGACTTGGTCGAGCGCAATCAGCGGGTGGGACGCTTGAGCTTCACGACGGGAGTAGAAGAAGCAGTCCCCAGTGCCGAAGTCGTATTCATAGCTGTGGGTACACCTCCGGATGCGACAGGCTCGGCAGACCTGGAGCAGGTGCTAGAAGTTGCCGATGCGATCGGTGGAAACTTGGGTAGGGAGACCGTGGTCGTGACGAAATCCACGGTGCCCCCAGGCACGACCGCACTAGTGGCGGAAGTCATAAGTAGGCGGGCTAAGTTCCCGTTCCACATTTGCAGCAATCCGGAATTTCTGAAAGAAGGTGCTGCGGTCGAGGATTTCATGAAGCCCGACAGGGTCATTCTGGGAGCGGAATCGGATTATGCACGTAGCGTGATGGCGGAGCTTTACGCTCCGTTCGTGCGCACTGGCAAGCCGATACTCTTCATGGACATCGTGTCTGCAGAAATGACGAAGTACGCGGCGAACGCCATGTTGGCAGCGCGGATTACGCTGATGAACGAGATCGCGAACCTATGCGAAAAGGTCGGCGCTAACGTGGACTTCGTGCGCAAGGGCATCGGCAGCGATTCTCGCTTAGGGCCGCAGTACCTGTTCCCCGGCCCTGGCTACGGTGGTTCGTGCTTCCCCAAGGACGTGAAGGCGCTCATCCAAAGTGGTCGCGACCACGGCTGTCCCCTGCAGACTCTGGAGGCCGTGGATCGTGCCAACGAGCGCCAGCGCAGAGTGCTCCTCGAGAAACTCGAACAGGCCTTGGGAAGCGTGCACGGTGTGCGTGTAGCCGTATGGGGGCTTTCGTTCAAACCCAACACGGACGACATGAGAGAGTCTCCCGCGCTCACGTTGATCGATGGACTGTTGGAACGAGGGGCGTACGTAGTAGTGCACGATCCGGCTGCGCTGGAGGAGGCGCGACGCCGATACGGTGGGCGCATCGAGTATGCCGCCCGTAATTACGACGCTCTCGACGGAGCGGATGCTCTTGTCGTGGTGACGGACTGGAACGAGTACAGACGACCTGATCTGCAGCGCGTGCGTTCGCTTTTGCGGCAACCGATCGTCGTGGATGGCCGCAACCTCTACGATCCAGCTCGCATGGCGGCCTTGGGTTTCGAGTACTATTCGATCGGTAGGCCCGCGGTGCGGGCGGTGCGGACCGCAGGGAGGGCGTAGTCACTGTTCGGGCTAACTGGTCAGGCTGGGGTACTATGAGAGTCCTCATCACGGGAGCAGCTGGATTCTTGGGCTCTCACCTGTGCGATCGGTTTTTGGCCGACGGCCACTCCGTCCTCGGGCTTGACAATCTCATCACGGGCGATTTGCGCAACCTGGCCCACCTTGCCGCAGACTCAGGATTCTCGTTCCTTCGCCAAGACGTCACTGCGTACACCATCCTCTCGGGCGATCTCGAAGGTGACCTGCACTTGGCGTCTCCTGCGAGCGCT
>DATMBI010000092.1:0-3354 GCA_035559375.1 Gemmatimonadaceae bacterium
TGTTGTCCGTCGAGCCATTGGGGTTTGCCTCGTCCGAGATGGCACCCATGGAATCGCAGTAGCGAAAGACTATCCTCTCCGTATCGCGGAGCTCCTGCAATCCGGCGGGATCGATGGTAAACCGGCCATCACCGTGGGCGACAGGTAGGCGCACGACCTCACCACTGCGATAGTGGTTGGTGAATAGAGTGTCGGATCGCTCTACTCTGAGCCACACCCACTGGCTCACGAAGCGTAGCTGGCGGTTGCGAAGTAGGGCACCGGGAAGCAGTCCTGCCTCGCAAAGGATTTGGAATCCGTTGCATATTCCTAGGACGGGACCGCCGCGCTTGGCGTGCTCGGCGACCTCGCGCATGATCGGGCTAAAACGAGCGATCGCACCGGGCCGGAGGTAGTCGCCGTAGCTGAAGCCTCCGGGGAGGATTACCACGTCAGCACCCTTTAGGTCGTGCTCCTTGTGCCAGAGCCGCACCGCCTCCGCTCCTAAGACCTCGGCGACCGCGTGGTAGGCGTCGTCGTCGCAGTTGGAACCAGGGAAGGTTACGATACCGAATTTCACGCGGTTTGCACTCCGGCTACTTCGTAGTCTTCCGTGATCGGATTGGCGAGTAGGCGCTCGCACATTTCGCGCACCAACCGTTCAGCGGCACCTGCATCAGGCGCCTCGACCTCGATTACGACAAAGCGACCGATCCGCACGTCTCTTACCGGTTCGAAGCCTAACGCGTGCAGCGCATCTGCAACCGCCTTTCCCTGCGGGTCTAGAATTCCCCTGCGCGGCACGATGTCTACTGACACTCTGTAGTTCACTTGCGGCTATCCTCCTCACCCGGCTGCGGTCTGGTCGATGCGCGTCCTTTGCCGCGAAATCTCCGCCGGCGCCCTCCACGGCGATGCGACTGGGGAGCAACCTCGTGCTGGGCTACCGTCTGGTCTGCGAGATCGGCCTCTGCGGGCCCGCCCCTGCGCTCCAGCAGCCCCAGAAAGACCGTTCTCATCACGCCCCACGCTACGTAACTCATCAATGCAGGGAAAAAGAATTGCCGTGGCAAGAAGATCACCCCGAAGACGGTGAGCGCGACCAGCAGCGATCCAATGATTTCGCGCAGGCTGCGGTAGCCTATCGTTGGAACGGCGGCGTACTTGACGTTGCTGATCATGAGAAATGCCAATACGAGCATCAGATAGCGTAACATGACCTGCCATGGCAGCCCCGTCAGGAAGCGCTCGTATAGCTCCGTTTGACTGAACCAGTAATAGGTGGCCAGAGTCATTCCGGCTGCCGGCGACGGGAGACCGTTGAAGTAGCGCTTGGCTCTCCCGGCCTGCTCCACGTTGAAACGCGCCAGCCGTATCGCTGCGCACGCTACGTAAAAGAAGACGAAAAGCCAGTCCCAGCCACTGTGGTTGAGGACCGCGAAGTACATTACGAGGGCTGGCGCCAGCCCGAAGGAGACCAAGTCGACCAGCGAGTCCAATTCCGAACCGAAACGGCTGCCCGTGCGAGTGGCGCGTGCAATACGGCCGTCTAGGACGTCGGCGACGCCACCGAGCACTATGTAGCGGCCAGCGTCCGAGTACTCGCCTCGAGTCGCGGCTACGATGGCGAAAACACCGAGGAAGAGGTTCGCCAGCGTAAAGCCGTTAGGGAGGAGCACGATAGTTTGGCGGAGATCGCGAGCCGGCATCGCGCTCTATGAGATGGCCAATCTGGCTAGCACCGTCGAACCTGCCCGCACTCGCTGTCCCATTTCCACCAATAACTCGGCGGAAAGAGGGACGAATACGTCCACTCGCGAACCGAACCGTATGATTCCCATACGTGCTCCTTGCTGCACGACGGCGCCGGTTCGCGAGTAGTTCACAATACGCCGGGCGATCAGCCCTGCGATCTGCCGCACGAGAATACGTGTATCGTCGAATGCTATACCCACCGAAAGCTGTTCGTTGTCGAGACTAGCCTTGTCACCGGCGGCGTGCAAAAACTTGCCCGGGTTGTAGTGCACGTAGCGCACCGTGCCCGACACAGGATACCGGTTCACGTGGACGTCGAAAACATTCATGAAGATGGAAATCCGCCGAGCCTTTCCCCTGAAGAAGTCTGGCTCTTCGACCTCGCTTATTCCAACCACACGCCCGTCCGCCGGACTGATCACCAAATTGCTACCGCGCGGTCCGGACCGCTCCGGATCCCGGAAAAAGTAAGCAACCCAAAGCGCCACCACAGCCAGCAGGAACGCCAGCAACCAGAGCGGCCACGAGCGGCGTATCAAAGCCAGGGCAAAGACGGCTGCCGCTACCAGCATGGCGGATGCAATGAAAACCGTTCCTTCCCGCGCGAAGCTCATTCTAGGCCATCGAGATCCAGTGGTTTCCCGGTGAGCAGATGGAAGGCATCGAGGTAGCGCCGGCTAGTGGCTTCGACGACGTCCGACGGCAAGGGGGGTGCGGGTGCTTCACCGTTCCAACGACCAGCTGCCCGCAGCGCTTCGAGATAGTCCCGCAACGGCTGCTTGTCGAAGCTCGGTTGCGGGCCGCCGGGCCGATACTCTCGTGCCGACCAGAACCTCGAACTGTCCGGCGTCAATACCTCGTCCACCAACAATATGGAACCGCCTGCCTCTCCGAACTCGAATTTGGTGTCAGCGATGATGATTCCGCGACTCTCTGCGATCGCCACACCATGCTCGTAGATCCCTAGGCTCAATTCCTCGAGTTCCTCTGCAATGGCATTCCCGACGATCCGTGCCACTTGGTTCTTGGTGATGTTCTCGTCGTGGCCGCTCTCCGCCTTGGTCGCAGGGCTGAAGATGGGCGGCTCCAGTCGCGCACTCTCCACCAGCCCGGGCGGGAGGGGTTCGCCAGCCAGAGTACCATGGCGGCTGTACTCCTTCCAGGCGGAACCGGCGAGATAGCCGCGCACGACGCATTCGACCGGAAACACCCTGGTGCGCCTACACAACATCGCGCGGCCTCGGAGCAGATCCTGCGCACCTGCTAGCTGCGGTACCTCGCGAGCGATGTCTTCCACGTCGACCGTGAGCATGTGATGCCGCACAGTACCTTCCAACTCCCGCAGCCACCAAGCTGTGAGCTGCGTTAGCACCACCCCCTTGTATGGAATACACTCGCCGAGGACGACGTCGAACGCCGAGATCCTGTCTGTGGTCACCAGGAGCAGCCGCTCGTCGTCCACGGCATAGACGTCGCGGACTTTACCGCGCCGCACCAGCTTCAGCGGTAGGTCGGTGCTAGACACGACGTTCATACCGCAGGCTCCTCGTCCGCCACAGCCGCGCCTTCGCCGAGAGATCGGAGCAGCGGGTCCACGACCTCGGCGAGGAACTCGTCCAC
>DATMBI010000093.1:0-7613 GCA_035559375.1 Gemmatimonadaceae bacterium
CTCCAGAAATTCCTCGATGTCCGCACCCGCCAGGAAGGAGTCGGGCTTGCCGCTGAGCAGAACGGCAGCCTTCACGCTCGGATCGCCCTCGAGCAGCGAAAAGAGCAGCGCAAACTCCTCGCGCACTGTTCGCGTCACGATATTGAGCGGCTGGCCGGCCACGTCGAGCACGACCTTGGCTATCCCGTCCTCGACCGCGACGCG
Organism: Gemmatimonadaceae bacterium; assembly: GCA_035559375.1. Taxonomy (GTDB): domain Bacteria; phylum Gemmatimonadota; class Gemmatimonadetes; order Gemmatimonadales; family Gemmatimonadaceae; genus DATMBI01. Next base: position 205 of record DATMBI010000093.1, read on the forward strand.
GAACGTCGCGAAACTAGGGGCCGCCAGCGAGCTCATCGGCGCTCCAGAACCATAGCGAACCCCATCCCCCCTGCTGCGCAGACCGTCATCAACCCGAACTGCACATCACGGCGAGTCATTTCGTTCGCGAGAGTAATCGTTATGCGGGCTCCGGTGGCGCCGAAAGGATGCCCTATCGCTATGCTCCCGCCCATGACGTTGAGCCTGGCGCGATCTACCTCTCCGAGCGGCTGGCTCAACCCGGCCCGCTCCGCCCACTCGCGCGATTCGAATCCGCGCAGATTGGACAGAACCTGCGCCGCGAACGCTTCGTGCATCTCGAACAGATCTATGTCACGCAGCGACAATCCGGCACGCCGCAGCGCCAGCGGAGCAGCTAGCACCGGTGCCATGAGAAGCTGCTCACCTGGATCGAGCGCGGCGTACGCGTACGACCGTATGTATGCCAACGGCACGTACCCTAACGCTCGGGCGCGATCCTCGCTCATGAGCAAAACGGCTGCAGCACCGTCGGTCAGAGGAGACGAATTCCCGGCGGTAACAGTGCCGTACTTGCGGTCGAACACGGGAGGAAGCTCGCGCAACTTCTCGATACTCGTGTCCTCTCTGATACCGTTGTCGCGGGTCAGCACGGTGGTGTAATCGGGTGGCACCCATACCGGCGCGATCTCGGCGGTCAAGCGGCCGTCCAAGGTGCCAGCTAGAGCGAGCCGGTGGGACCGCAAGGCGTACTGATCCTGCTCCTCGCGCGGGATGTGGTTGATCTTGGCCATCTTCTCGGCCGACTGACCCATCGTTTCGCCGGTAGTCGGCTCGGCAATCGCTGGGATCACCGGCACTAGATCCTTGGGGCGAAGACGTGCCAGGAGCGCGACACGTTCGCGAAGCGATCTGGCGCGGGCTGCGCTGACGAGCGCAGCTGCTAGCCGCGGCGCGTGTAGAATCGGAACGTTGGAAAGCGACTCCGCTCCACCCGCTACCACGATATCAGCCTGGCCGAGTGCAATTTGATCGGCAGCGTCCGTAATGGCTTGGTTGGCCGACGCACATGCCCTGCCCACGGTATGGGCATGCACTCCCCTGTGAAAATGAGGGAGTAGAGCGATTTCGCGAGCGATGTTAGGCGCCTGCACCGACGGAATCACGGTCCCGAAGACCAGCGAGTCCACCGCCTTTCCATCCAGTTCGGCCCGCTGCAGCAACTCCGCCACACACACCCGTCCTAGCTCGATGGCCGACAGCGAGCGAAATGCCGTCCCCGCACGCGCGAACGCTGTCCGCACGCCGGCCACGATCGCCACACGTCCACCCGCACTCGACATGTCGTCAGGCTAACGCCTCGCGCCGGGCCACGACCGAAGCCACGTAACGAGATCCAGCCTCGTCTTCCACATAACCTTCACGCCAATCCAGTACGGTGAGAGGATGCACCAGGCGCAGCAGTTCACCACGTTCGAGAAGGTAGCGCGGATCGCTCGGAGCTCGAGCCCGGCCCTCGCGTGCCAGTTGCAGTTGATCCAGCGTGTACGTTTCGTAAATCAACAGTCCACCTGGCTCGAGGAGCTCTTGGAGGCTCGGGAAGATGGAGCGTTCTAGAAAGTTCACGCAGACGATACCCCCGAGGCGTCCGCATGCAATGGGCAGGTGTAACGCGTCCGCAACTACGCCCTGTACCATCGGATGGCGGCCTGCGGCGAGTCGAACGGCGCTCTCCACGAAGTCGAGCGCCACGACCGGTCGGCCTTTGGCCGCGATAACCATGGCGTGGCGACCCGAGCCACAGGCCAGGTCCAGTACGGGCTTCCCTTCGCGAAGCCATTCGATCCTCTCTGCAACCCAAGCGGAGGGCGGCCTGTCGAGCCGCGTGTCAGCTGCATAGCGAGCCTTCCAGCGGTCACGGTCATCTCCGCCTGGGCTCGCTAGCGATCCCATCGCGCTCCGAGATGGCGCACCGGCTGGCCCGCGAACGGTTCGATGTGCTGGTGATCGGAGGCGGGATCACTGGAGCGGGAATCGCGCGCGATGCGGCGCTGCGCGGGTTGCGCACCGCGCTCGTCGAGGCAGGCGATTTCGGCAGCGGTACCTCGAGCCGATCTTCCCGGCTGGTGCACGGCGGTCTGCGCTACCTCGAACACGGCCACCTCCGCTTGGTCTTCGAATCCAGCCGCGAGCGTCGCATCCTTCTCGGCATTGCCCCTCACCTGGTACGCCCTCTGCGCTTCGTCTGGCCCGTATACCGAGGAAGCCGAGTATCGCTCCTGCGGCTTCTCGCCGGGCTCACACTTTACGACGCATTGGCACTCTTTCGCAATGTGGGACGCCACCGCCGCCTCGAGCCTGCCGAACTGATGGCTATGGAACCGGAATTGAGATGCGAAGGTCTCCGCGGCGGAGCGCTCTACTACGATGCCTGCACTGACGACTCCCGTCTGACCCTCGCCAACGTGATCGATGCTGTCGCCGCAGGCTGCTGTGCACTGAATTACGCCAGAGTGGACGCCCTGCTGGCCTACGGCAAGCGAGCGGGAGGAGCGTCGGTCAGCGATTTGCTGTCAGGGAACACCCTGGAGGTGCGAAGCCGGACAATAGTGAACGCCACCGGGCCCTGGAGCGACCGGATTCGGCGCCTGGAAGCAGCCGTCGTGGGGAGCGGAGTGAGCGGCACCAAGGGTGCTCACGTGGCCCTCCCCCGCAGCCGTGTGGGCAACGTCGGTGCACTCGCGCTGCTCCATCCGCGAGACGGCCGAGTGTTTTTTGTGCTGCCCGCCGGCCACCTCACACTCGTAACGACTACCGAGACTCCTGGACCGCCATCGCCCGACATCGTTCGTGCTAGCGAGAGCGACGTGGCGTATCTGCTCCAGGGCGCCAACCACTACTTCCCGCACGCAGAACTCGAGCGTACTGACATCCTGTCGGCCTGGGCGGGGCTCCGGCCGCTGGCCGCGAGCTTAGTGCGCGGCTCGACAGGCGCAGCGTCGCGAGAACATCACCTGGAGTTCGGGCCCCTCGGCGTGCTGCATGTGACGGGTGGCAAGCTCACCACGTTCCGCAGTATGGCTGCCGAGGTCGTCGATGCGATCGTGGGCCAGTTGGGGAACCTGGGGCAACTACCCAGCTCGACCGCTACACGCCCGCTGCCGGGCGGCGAGTTACCCTACGACGACACAGTTGCTGCGGCTCGCGCCGCAATAGCTGACACCACAGTAGCCGAGCATCTGGCCGGTGCTTACGGAACCCGGTGGCGGGATGTCGCGGATCTGGCCGCCAGGGACAACGCGCTCGCCGAGCGCCTCGTCGAGGGATTGCCATACCTCGCGGCGGAATGCGTTTACGCTGTTACTGACGAATTCGCCGTAACCTTAGGTGACATTCTGATCAGGCGAACCCACGTGGCCTTCGAAACACCCGACCACGGCACGAGCGTTGCGCCTCGCGTGGCCGATCTCGTCGGCTCGTTGTTCGGCTGGAGTGAGCGTCAACGTCACCTAGCGCTCGAGAGCTACGCGGCCGAAGTTGCCGCCATGTTCGAAGTCGAGCCCGACTGACGTGTCAGGGCACTCTCAGATGCCGTCGTGGATAGTCTTCAGCTCCACGATCCGAATCTTGCGAGTGCGCATGGGCAGCTTGATGACCACTTGGTCGCCGACCCCTTTGCCTAGCAATGCTCGACCGATGGGCGACGCCACAGTGACGTGCCCCTCTTCGAAGTTCTCCGAGTCCCCGAACACCACGTGGTAAGTCTCGAGCTGTCGCGTCTCGAGGCACTCGACCACCACTCGTGAGCCCAAACCCACCTTGTCCGCGGGAATCTGACTGACATCGATCTGCGAGAGCTTCGCAAGCCGCTGTCGCAGCTGGCCCAGACGTGCTTGCACGAACTGCTGCCGCTCGAGCGCGGCCTTGTACTCGCTGTTCTCGCGCAAGTCGCCTAACTCCACCGCCTTCCGAATCTCGGCAGGGAGGACGACGTTGAGTTCGTGGTTGAGCCGTTCGACCTCTTCGCTCAGCTTGCGCTTAAGCTCTTCGATCATCGTCCCGCAGGTAGAAAAGGGAGCGCCCGACCGCGGGCCGGGCGCTGTTCATGACTATCGGGAAAGTTAAGGGCGCGACGGCAACTGTTCAATCGCCACCGACCGCCTGCGCCGATAGGAATTCGGTTCGTAGTCTCGCCAGCATCTGCTCTCTCCTTTCGTACAGACGCCGGAGCGGGCGGGGGGCGTGTCGCGCGAGGACATACGACGCCAAGAGGGGCAGAGCCACCGTCGAGTCGAGGTAGCAGACCACAGCGTCTGGCAGGCGGTCTGGATCGATCTTGCCCCAGCTAACCGCTTCGGCAGGGGTCGCTCCGGAGAGACCGCCGGTGTCCGGCCGAGCGTCGGTAATTTGCAGAAAGTAGTCGTGTCCCTTCTCGTCGATCCCCATGACTTCTTGAATCTGCGGCTCTGTTTGAAGGGCGAAGTTCTTGGGGCTACCGCCACCCAGGATGAAGACGGCGCTCTTCCCACCAGAACGCTTGGCATCGAGAACGATAGCTGCCGTCTCGTTTACATCGGCGTTGGGATCGATGACGCAGCGATTACCAGTAAGCGCTAAGGCTGCCACATTCATGCCGATCGAAGAGTCGCCTGGCGACGACGTATACACCGGCACTCCGCATTCGTGGGCGACACCCAGCAGGGAGCGTTCCCCGATGCCGAGGAGCCGCTCTCGTTCGCGCACGTACTTTCCACAAAGCCAGTGGAACTCAGCGCTGGACATAGGGCGCTGGAACTCCGGTCCCTGGACCACCTGGCGGAAAAACTCGTCGGTGGAAAGCAGCACGTCGTAGTCGAAAAAAATGTCGTAGATCCTCACCACGCCCTCGGCACGCAGCACGACATCGGACACGTGCGGGTTGCCGCGATGCATGGAAAGTCCCAAGCCGAAATGCGTGTCGTGGTACAGGTTGGCACCGGTGGACACGATCCAGTCCACGAAACCAGCTTTCACCAACGGAATGAGCGCTGAGATACCCAGGCCGGCCGGCGTAAGCGCTCCAGTCATCGTGAGGCCTACCGTGACGTCGGGTTCCAGCATCTTCTGCGTAAACAGGAGGCAGGCCTCTCTGAGCCTCGCGGCGTTGTAAGCGAAGAACGTCCCGTCCACCAAGTCGACGACGCTCTCTGTTCCGTCGAGCCGCCGCGGCATTATGGGAGTTCCCGACAAGAAGGGCTTGCCGCGGTCCTTTCTCGACTCGTGCCCGCTGGAGTTCATGGAGTCACGCCCCTCGCCAGCTGCTGCTGGATCTCGTAAGCCCTGATCACGGTATCTGCTGCCTGCCTGGGGTCGTCCGTGAGAGTCATGAGGTCGAGGTCGCTGCGCGCAATTTTGCGCTCCCCCAACACTCTAGACTGGAGCCAGCGTAGCAACCCCGCCCAATAGCGGCTGCCGAACAAGATCACCGGGAACTGGTAGATCTTCCCCGTTTGGGTGAGTGTCAAAGCTTCGAACAGTTCGTCCAGAGTACCGTAACCGCCTGGGAAAATGAGAAAGGCGTTCGAATATTTGATGAACATCGTCTTGCGCACGAAGAAGTAGTGAAAGTAAACCACCGTATCGACGTACGGGTTGGTCCCTTGTTCGAAAGGCAACTCGATATTGCAGCCGATCGAACGACCGCCCACCGAGTGAGCCCCCTTGTTGGCGGCCTCCATTATCCCTGGTCCCGCACCGGTAATGACGGCGAAACCTTCCAGCGCCAGGAGTCGCGCTGTCTCCTCCGCTGCCTGGTACATGGGGTCGTCAGGGCCAGTCCGTGCCGAGCCGAAGAAAGCGACGCCCTTCTCCACCGAGGCCAGCGTATCGAACCCCTCCACGAATTCGCCCATTATGCGCAGGACGCGCCAGGGATCGGTATGCGTGAAGTCGTCCTTACGGACGCCGACGTGGCGGAGAAGCTTGGCGTCCTCGGTGATGGGCGGAAAGGTCCGTATGGAAGTGTCGGGATGCCGGTGCATCGGTATCTGTCCTACCGCGTGAACACCAGGGGGTACGAGCTGGTCGCTCACCGAACGCGTGTCATCCGTACCTCTTCTCCGCGTGCTCCGCTTTCGTTTCATCGGCGATCGAATCTGAAGTTGGCACGAGCTGGGTGCGGCGTGTGCAGCGCGACTCAGTTTACCCAACGTTTCCGCTGTCGCGCTAGCGCAGTGGAGTAGACTTACAGTGGCGCGGTCACTAGTGATCCTCGTAGCCGACGGGCTGCGACCCGACGTGCTAGAACGTGCGCTAGCCAGCGGCCAGGTGCCAGCGCTCGCTGAGTTGGCCGAGCGGGGTGGTCGCTACGAAATCGTCACTAGCTTCCCTTCGGTCACAGGTGCGGCCTACGTACCCATTCTGACAGGCCTTCACCCGGGTCGTGCCGGAGTGCCGGGATTGCGCTGGTTCGATCGCACGGACCGCACAGCCTTCTGGCGCGGTTACTCGCGTAGCTATGTCGGGCCGCAACTGGGTAGGCTAGCGCACGACCTCTATCCCGGCGTGCGTACCCTTTTCGAGATCGCCGGGGAGCGCTCGTTAGGCCTTTTTGCGCTCGTCACTCGAGGATTGCCACGCCGTCTGCGGGTGGAGCGAGGGCTAGGAAGCGCCTGGCGTGCAGCGACGTCTTTCCTCTCCGGCAACGTGGCTGGGTGGATCGCGTGGGAACGCCGTCTCGCCGCCGACTTCGTCGACAAGGTTCGCCGCTCGAAGCCGACATTGGCCGTAGCAGCCTTTCAAGGAACCGACAAGGCGGCTCACCTCGCGGGAAGCGATTCGCACATGGTGCTGGATGCGCTGAGAACAGTGGACTGGGTCGTAGCTAGCTTGCGCCGGGACACCGAACGGGACGGCCGCTGGCGCGATACGAGTATCTGGGTCGTGAGCGATCACGGACATGCCGGCGTCGAACACCACGACGATCTAGCGCGCGGCCTGGCTGACCATGGCCTGGCAGTGCTGAGCCACCCTTGGACACTAGGGTGGCGACGTGACGTCGCTGTGATGGTAAGCGGCAACGCGATGGCCCATGTTTATGTGGAGTTGGAGCGCCGGGAGCGTCTCCCCTGGGATCGACTCTCGGGCAGGTGGGAGTGGCTCGCTAGTGCGCTCCTAGAGCGTCCCTCGGTGGATCTCCTCGTCGTGCAGCGTGCTCCTGGCATCTCCGAAGTGCGGTCCCCGCGGCTAGGGAAAGCCCTGGTGGTGCGGCGCGGTTCGAGGCTATCGTATCGCCCGCTAGATGGCAATCCACTGGAAACAGACCCTTTCGAGGATGCCAGCGTCGAAGAGGTCTTCTTACGAACGTTCCGCGGCACATATCCTGACGCCCCGCTGCAGATCGCGGAGCTGGCGGGCTCGGAGCGAGCCGGCGACCTCATCCTCTCGGCGCG
>DATMBI010000094.1:0-2498 GCA_035559375.1 Gemmatimonadaceae bacterium
GGGCACCGTGCCCGTCCTGCTGTATCACGCGGTGGAGGATGATGGCTCTCTGATCGCGGTGTCGACGAAGCAGTTCGCCTGGCAGATGCGCTGGCTGCACGAGCATGGCTGCCAGGTCGTCCCGCTCGGCCGGCTGGTGGCTGCCCTACGCAGCCACCAGCCCCTGCCCCCGCGCACGGTCGTCCTTACCTTCGACGACGGCTTCGCTAGCGTCTACGCGCGTGCTTTCCCCATCCTGGTACAGTACAGCTTTTCCGCGACGGTTTTCCTCGTCACCGGTTTCTGCGGCCAGCGAAATGACTGGCCCGCCCAGCCTCCGGGCGTGCCGCGGCTACCCCTGCTGAGCTGGGCGCAGGTCGCCGAGATGGACCGACACGGGATCGAGTTTGGGTCCCATACCCAGAGCCACCCGCGCCTCGACCGCCTACCGGCCGCAGCCGTGGAGAGCGAGGTCGCCGGCTCTCGCGCCGTCATCGAGGAGCGTCTCGGCCACGCGGTAGACCTCTTCGCCTACCCCTACGGGCGCTACGACCCGATCAGCAGGAGCACGGTCGGTCGCACCTACGCCGGCGCGTGCACCACGCGGCTCGGCCGGGTGAGCTGCGCGAGCGATCCGCTGGCGCTGGAGCGGGTGGATGTCACGTGTCTCCCACCGCCGCTCTTCCGCGGGGTGGTCAGCTCTTGGCTGACACCGTATCTGGGCGCTCGTCGGACCCTGCGTCAGCTCGCCGGCATCGCCTTGCGACGCACCTGGCGCTGAGAAACGCAACTCTTGCTCAACTCCTGCTCGCCTGGTTGCCAAGCGCTCGGTGTCACCATCAGCCTGAGCGGCCCTGAAACGCGCATTCGTGCAGGCACAGAAAGCAGGTGGCCGAGCGCGCGGTGCCGCCGTCCGCTCGACCGAACGGCCGCGCTCCCCTAGTACCCCGCGCCGGGGCACTCGGGCAGCTCCTTCACCGGCCGTAACTGCGATGGGTGGCCGTCATGGCGGTGACCACGGGGTGGACGCAGCCGCCCAGAGCACCCAGCAGCGCTGCGGCGAAGGACTCGATACCCGCCCTCACAGGACTGCGCTTCTTCGCAGCCCTATGGGTCTTGCTCATCCACTACCGCCCCCTGATCGATTACCCTCCGATCATTCGAGACGTTGCAGAGCACGGGCGATTGGGTGTCGGGCTATTCTTCGTCCTGAGCGGCTTCGTGTTGACCTACAACTATTACGACTGGTTTCAGAAGGATGCAAGGAAACTGCCGACCTTCGCGTACCTGAGGGCCGCACGCATCTTGCCAATGTATTTTACCGCGCTGTTCGTCGGAACGGTCATCACGCTGCAGTTCTGGAGACTCCCTATAGACCACTTGGGGACCCCGTACCCGCCCAGTGAACTGCCGACACACCTCTACGTCGTGTCCTGGTTCGCAAATCTGGGGGTCGTGCATGGCTTCGTCCCTTTGGAAGTGTTCCATGTATGGAATGGTCCGTCCTGGAGTATCTCTGCCGAGGCGTTCTTCTACCTGCTCTTCCCGCTGGCGATTGCGAGACTCTGCCGATTCTGTCGAGACTTCCGCAGAATCGCCATAGCTGCATTCGCGTTCTATCTCATCGAGATCACAGCGTTCCTGCTAGTTGTCGGAGTCCTGCTAACGGCAGGTCTGGCCGACATCCAACGCGGTGTGCTCCAGGAGAGGGTAGCATATTGGTCTCCTTTCTTACGAGTATGGGAGTTCCTGATAGGCTGCACCATGGGGATACTCTATTTGCATTTCAGCGCGACGGATGCCTCAACGACGATAAGATGGCTCCGGCGGAAAACAGTAACGAATGGACTCGCAGCGTTAGTGCTCGCCGTTATTGGGCTCCTCGTTTTCGGCGCCCGGGGCGAAGGCGATCTTGGCGTAGCGCTCGGCTGGCTGAAGTGGTACGTGCTCTTCACGCCCGCGTTCGCGGCGCTCATCATGGTGCTTGCCATCGGGCCCAGTTTTGTCGCGACGGTTCTCGAGCAACGGCCCATTGTCTTGTTGGGAGATGCCAGCTATTCCCTGTATATGATCCATGCGATCCCGCTTGTTGTTTTGCTGGGGCTCCGGGCAGAGGGCAATCCGATCCCCCTATGGCTGTCGCTGGCCGTCATGGGAGGGACTGTAATCGTATCCGTATTGTGCTTTCGCTTCATCGAGGCGCCAGCCCGCCGCGCACTTCGCCGTAAGCGATGGCCAAGAGTTGTTTCAGACCTCTGGCCGGCATTCATGAAGCGCTACGGAGAGCTTCGGAGGTGACCAGCGTTCCTGGTGAACTCAACCCGAAGTGGACAACGCGGAAACGCCGCGCCAACGCTGGTGACACACAGTTGAGGGCACGTGGTGGAGGCTGCGTGCGGAGCGTGGGCTCATCCCCCGAGGGTGGCCTCGGAGGGCGAGGGGAACCAGCCGATGGTGACGGACGAAGCTGGTGTGGCCCGGCGGACCGGATTCTCTGGGATCCTGCCTGGTGTGGGCAT
>DATMBI010000095.1:0-5219 GCA_035559375.1 Gemmatimonadaceae bacterium
GCCGCGAGAACTGGAGGAGGGGTGGCGTGCGCTGGCGGAAGCTCGGCAGCAGTTAGAGGCGGGCCGCAAGGCCGCGAAGCTGGGCTTTCTGGACCTTCCAGACAGAGACGATCTCCTGGCTGCCGTAATGGAGGCCACAGAGAAAGTGCGCTCGCGCGGAATGACCGATGCCGTCGTGTTGGGGATCGGTGGCTCGGCGTTGGGCACGATAGTGCTACTGGAGGCTTTGCGAAACGACGGGCGCCGTCCCAGGGTGCACGTCGTAGATAACGTGGATCCAGCTCCGCTTCTAGCTCTACTGGCCCGACTCGTACCCACGAACACCTGCTTCCTCGTTGTGTCGAAGTCGGGTGAAACTGTAGAAACGTTGGCGCAGTACCTGGTGGCGAGGGAATGGCTAGAGCGCTCTGGTGTGGATCCAGTAGGCCACCTGGTGTTCGTTACCGATCCCCACCGCGGCACCTTACGTCGCATCGCGGACGGCGAACGTATTCTGGCCTTGCCAGTGCCGCCTAACGTGGGTGGGCGCTTCAGTGTACTGTCTCCGGTTGGCCTCTTCCCGGCTGCGCTGGCGGGGCTCGATGTGGCAGCTCTACTCGCAGGTGCCCGGGCAGTACGCAACGCAGCGTTGGCGGCAGCACCCGAGCGGGATGTGGCCGGCGTTTTCGCCGCACTACAATGGCTGGCCCACGCGCGGCGTGGCTCGGGGATCCATGTGCTGATGCCCTATTGCAGCGCGCTCAGAAGCTTGGGTTACTGGTTCGTGCAGTTGTGGGCCGAGAGCCTCGGAAAGAAGGATCCTACGGGCCGGCCCGTAGGGCCGACGCCTCTTGCCGCGCTTGGCGCCACCGACCAGCACTCCCAACTGCAGCTGTTCATGGACGGCCCACCGGACAAGACGATAACCTTCGTACGCGTGCTCCGTCATGAACGCGATCTGCCCATTCCGCGGTCGTCGCAATCGAGCGAAGGCGCCACCTTCGAAGGATTGGCCGGCCGCGGATTGGCTGACCTTCTGGATGCAGAGTATCGTTCCACGGCGGCGGCGCTGGCGGCGCGCCAACGACTCAGCATGACCTTCGAATTGGAGCGGCTGGACGCCTGGCACGTGGGTGGGCTCCTCATGCTCTTGCAGCTCGCCACGGCCTATGCCGGTTCGCTGTACGACGTCGATGCGTTCGACCAACCTGGTGTCGAGCTCGGGAAGCGCTTCACGGGCTACTTGTTAGGACGTCCGGGATTCCACGACGTGGAGTCGGAGTGGAAGGCGATACCAGGAACGAACGACGCTTGTACGATTGCCGTGAGTTGACGGGTTGCCAGCGGCCGCGGGCTAGGCCACCTTCCTGAGGGTTGGTCCGGGCAATCCCTGATCGAGGAATGGCGATGGACGGTAACTGAGCTATGACTGTTAGCGAGAGGAGTGTGGCGCACCCTGCGCTGGGCGCGGCGGCGAGCAAGATCGACGGGCGGGTGGTGGTGCACGACCCCGCAGCGTTGGCTAGCGAGCGCCTGGACAGGGTGGTTTGGGACGCCGTTTTTGCGGCGCCGCCAGAGCGGGATTACGCGCGCTGGTTGCTTTGGGAGTTGGGGCAAGCCGTCGGCGTACGCCCCTGGTCGATTCACGACCTGTATATGGCGCGCGGGCGTGGGGAGGTGCATGGCTTTACGGTGCCTGCGATCAACGTCCGCGGCCTCGCCTACGATACAGCGCGCGCGATATTCCGGACGGCGCTTCGCCTGGACGTGGGCGCCTTCATTCTGGAAATCGCGCGATCCGAGATCGGATACACCGATCAGCGGCCGGCCGAGTACGTGGCGGTGATGATCGGCGCGGCTCTGCGAGAAGGATTCAGAGGCCCCCTTTTCGTGCAAGGGGATCACTTCCAAGTGAACGCCAAGAAGTACGCGGCCGATCCTGCTGCCGAGCGGGGAGCCGTAGAGGCTTTGGCGCGGGAAGCCGTTGCCGCAGGCTTCTATAACATCGATATCGATACCAGTACTCTGGTCGACCTTTCCCGTCCTACCATCGAGGAGCAGCAGCGCCTCAACTTCGAACTCTGTGCGGAGCTGGCTGCTTTCGTCCGGAAGCTGGAACCCCAGGGCATCACTATTTCGTTAGGTGGCGAAATAGGCGAAGTCGGTTCGCACAACAGCACCGTTCCAGAGCTGGTGGCGTTCATGGACGGATTCAACGCGACTCTGGCACAGGTAGCGCCTGGCGTTCCTGGTCTATCGAAGATCAGTGTGCAGTCCGGGACGACGCACGGGGGAGTGGTACTTCCCGACGGATCGATAGCGCAGGTGAAACTCGACTTCGGTACGCTGGAGGAGCTCTCACGCGTGGCTCGTGAGCGGTACGGGTTGTCCGGCGCGGTGCAGCACGGCGCCTCCACGCTGCCTGACGAAGCTTTCCACAACTTCCCGCGTACCGAGACGGCGGAGATCCATCTCGCAACGAACTTTCAGAACATGCTTTACGACGCGCTTCCAGCGGACTTGCGGGCCGAGATCTACGCCTGGCTCGACGAGAACGCCCGCGACGAGCGCAAGCCCACGGACACGGACGAGCAGTTTTACTACAAGACGCGCAAGAAGGCGTTGGGTCCTTTCAAGAGACGCCTCTGGGAACTGCCGGCGGATCTGCGAGAGAATTTGCGAGCCGAGTACGAGCGGAAGTTCGCGTTTTTGTTCTCGCAGCTCGGTGTGGCGGGAACACGGGAGACGGTGGAGCGGTATGTCCATCCTCGGGCTGTCCATCGCCCCATCCCCGGCAGCGAGGGGCACGTGACCGTGGCGGCGGCGCCGGACGACACGGAGCTGAGCGACTGAACGGCGCAGCGCGCCACAACTCCAGGGAGGTGAGATCATGGCACGGCAGGAATACGACGACGAACCTAGGGTGATCGTGGAGCGGCAGCGTTATGGCGTGGGAGCCTTCCTAGCGGGGTTGGCGTTGGGTGCGGGCTTGGCGCTGCTCCTAGCGCCCCAGAGCGGTGCAGAGCTGCGCCGTAGCATAAGGCGCGGTGCGCGGCGAGCGCGCGAGGCTGCCACGGAGCTCGCGGAGGATGTGCGGGAGACGGCCGAGGAAGTTTTGGACGAGACGCGCGAGGAGATCGAAGAACGACTCGGGCGAGCCCGCGAAGCGGTACGCGAGAAGCGCCGCGAACTGAAGCGAGCGGTGGAGGCCGGTCGAGCCGCAGCGCGAGAGGCGCGGCAAACGCTGGAACGGCACCTGACAGAGAAGCGCGACCAGGAAGAAGAGGGCGAAGCCACGACGGCCTAGAGCGCTGCACACTTGCGTGGCACCGATCTGGCCAAGAAACTCGGCTCATCCTGGAGGGCGCTGTGCAGTGATGTGCATCGCATCTGGGAGCATAGTGTCGAGGACGACATCTTTTTTCTTGCGAGTGGGATTGCCTTCGGCATCCTGCTCGCACTGCTGCCGTTCGTGTTCCTCGTTCTCACGGGAACGGCCATGGCGCTGGACGTCAGCCCCGACACCTCCAGCGCCGTCTTACGCAGGCTGGTAGACACACTCCTCCCGGCCCATGCCGAGGGAAACGCCTCTCCCGTGCACGCGTTCGTGGACCAGATCTTGGACTCCCACAAGGCTGTGGGGGTGTGGAGTGCTGTACTCTTTCTCTGGTTCTCCACGCGACTCTTCGGAGCGCTGCGCAGCGCCCTCGCTCGGGTATTGGCGGTTCCGGAAGCGCGCGGGATCGTGCACGGGAAACTCTTCGACACGGTACTGGTCTTGCTGTCCACACTGTTGGTCACGGCCTACATCGCCCTGAACACGTATCTAGCTGCGGCCACGTCTAGGGGTGCGACGCTTCTCTTGCAGCTCGGTGTGCCACCGGGGCTCATGAGCGAGGCTGCCTATCTGGGGGGGCAACTTCTCTCGCTCGCATTAGTGATCGGAGTATTCTTCCTATTGTACCGTTTCATTCCTGCGCGCAGGATACACAGCCGCGCCGCTCTGTGCGGTGCCTTTGTAGCCGGCGTTCTGTTCGAACTGGCGCGCCACCTCTACGAATGGATCACCGCCCGCTTCGGTCCGGGCAGCGCGTACTCGGGTACACTCTACGCAGTCATGTCAGCGGCTCTGTGGTTGTACTACAGTGCCACCATTTTCCTAGTGGGAGGTGAAGTAGCTCGCGTCCGTGAATTGCGGGCCGAAGGCGCGACTGCTTAGGGGGACAAGGCTTTCTTACCTAGCTCAACACACGCCAGATTACGGGCATGCCGATCGACCTACGCAGCGACACGGTAACCAAACCTAGCCCGGCAATGCGGAGGGCGATCGCCGAGGCGGAGGTTGGTGACGACGTACTGGATGGCGACCCAACCACCAGGCGCTTGGAAGAGAGAGTAGCGGCGCTGCTCGGGAAGGAGCGCGCGCTTTTCTTCCCTAGCGGAACGATGGCCAATCAGTGCGCCATCTATGCACTGAGCGAGCGCGGCACCGAGGTCCTGGCCGACGCCGGTGCGCACGTGGTCGATTACGAGATGGTAGGGGCAGCAGCGCTTTCTGGGGTGCAGATCCGAACGGTGAACGGCGAGGGGCCGATGATGGACGCTGCAGCTTTGGAGCGCGCCTTTCGCGCACCGAACCCGTTCGTGCCTCGTGCCACCCTGGTGTGCGTGGAGAATACGCACAACGGCGCGGGCGGTCTGGTCACCCCTGTGGCTGGGATGCGGGCCATGTGGGAGGTAGCTCGGCAGCGAGGCTGTAAAGTCCATCTCGACGGCGCCCGGCTCTGGAACGCGGCAGTCGCCTCCGGGTCTCCGCCTTCGGCGTTCGCCGAATGGGCCGACACGGTCATGGTTTCGTTCTCCAAAGGGCTAGGCGCCCCTGCCGGTGCCGTGCTGGCCGGTCCAGCGATTGTGATGGAAACAGTGGCGGAGATGCGCAAGCGCATGGGCGGTGCGATGCGGCAAAGCGGTATATTGGCGGCTGCGGCGCTATACGCTTTGGACCACAACGTGGAGCGATTGGCCGAGGATCACGCCAAGGCAGCGGACTTCGCTCATATTGTAGACCGAGCCATTGCGGCTACGGTGGTGCCACCAGAAACCAACATCGTCATGGTCGACCTCGCTCCCGGCTTGGACGCAGCGGCCGTAGCGCGGAAGGTGGCGGCGGAAGGTGTGCTGGTTGGGGTGTGGAGCCCGAGCAGACTGAGGGCGGTGCACCACATGGACGTAGGCGAGGA
>DATMBI010000096.1:0-3210 GCA_035559375.1 Gemmatimonadaceae bacterium
TTATGAGACGCGGTGCGGATCTGGCCATCCTGGCCGTAGGAACGATGGTACTGCCGGCGCTCGAAGCTGCGGAAGCGCTGGCGGCCGAGGGGGTTTCCGCAACGGTCGTCAACTGCCGGTTTCTCAAGCCGGTGGACGAGACAGTACTGCGCGAGATATCGCAAGCACATCGCCACATCTTAGTCGTGGAGGAAGGTACGGTCGTGAACGGGTTCGGGGCCCACATTGCGGCTCGTTTGTGCAGAATCGACGCTCCACTGCGGGTCACTGTACACGGTGTACCGGACGCGATAGTCACTGCTGCGTCGCGCGCTCGCCAGCTCGCCCGCTACGGCCTCGACACCGCAGGTATTGTCCGAAAAGTCCGCGCCATGCTGGAGAGCGAGGCCGTAGCCGGGTGAGAACGATAGGAATAATAGGAAACCCGGACTATTCCGGCCTGGCTGCCGTAGTCGAGGTACTCCAGGCCCTGGCTTCCCGGATGGGTCTGAAGCTCTTTTGCGAAGCGCGAATAGCTCCGGGCAGTGATCTCGCGCCGCTGGACGATCCTGCCGCCGTGGATCTATTGATCACGCTGGGAGGAGATGGCACCCTGCTGCGTGGTGCACGCTTCCTCGACGGACGCGAGGTCCCGATCCTGGGGATAAACCTGGGCCGCATCGGCTTTCTCACAGCCTGCGGTCCTGACGAAGCCGAGCTGGCGGTAATGCGCGTTTTGCGGGGTGAGTTCGTACCGGAACGGCGCATGGTGCTGCAAGGACAACCGGGAACCTCGTCCAGTGCGGGAAGCTGGTTTGCGCTCAACGATATCGTGCTCCACAAAGGCGGCAAGGCGCGCGTCATGTGGCTCCGTGTCGAAGTGGACGGGGAAGAGATTGCCTCGTACGCGGCCGATGGGTTGATCCTCTCCACTCCCACGGGCTCCACTGCGTACAACCTGTCTGCCGGCGGGCCCGTGGTGGTACCTACTCACGACTCGATTCTCGTTACCCCCATCTCCGCTCATTCTTTGTCCGTCAGGCCGCTGGTCCTGAACCCCGAGTCTGTAGTTACTGCTTTGCCGGCCGGAGATGGTGACGGTCATCTAGTGACCGTTGACGGACAGGTACTCGCTACGCTCGGTCCCGAAGAACCTCTGGTCGTGCGCAGGAGTCAGCGAAGCGTGATTCTAGTGCAGTTTACGGAGCATACCTTCTTTGCACGCATGCGGTACAAGCTCGGCTGGGGGGGCCCCCGCGACTACCCGCGTGACTGAGGAAGCAGCCGGTGTTGAGCGAGCTGCGAATTCGAAATCTGGCGGTCATAGAGTCGGCGACCCTCCGGCTTGCACCTGGCTTCAACGTACTCTCGGGCGAGACAGGTGCCGGGAAGTCCCTCGTGGTCGGTGCTTTGGCGTTTCTCCTCGGAGAACGGAGCAGCAGCGATTTGGTTCGTCCCGGCAGCGATCGCGCACAGGTCGAAGGAACGTTCGACTGCAGCAGCAGGCGAGACATTCTGGAACGCCTGGCGGCATCGGGGATCGATGCGCCCGACGGTCTCCTGGTGCTTAGAAGAGAGATCAGCGAGTCTGGAAAATCACGTTCTTGGATCAACGATGCCAGCGTGACCGCGGCAACGTTGTCCGCAATTGGGAGGCTCCTGGCTGACCTTCACGGACAGCACGAGGCCCAAACGCTGCTGCGGGAAGAGGTGCAGCTGGAGGTCTTGGATCGATACGCTGGCGCTGGCGAGGCGCGCGCCGCTGTGGGGCAGGCGTACAAGCGTTGGCGGGAAGTGCTCGAGGCGGTCCAGGCGCTCACCGAGCGACGCGATCGAGCAGCCGAGCGTGCCGATTTCCTGCGGCACCTCGTGCGGGAGCTGACAGCGGCTCGCATACGAGTCGGTGAACTGGACGAACTGGACGCCGAGATTCGGCGACTCGCGCATGTGGAGAGCCTGCGGGAAAGCGTCGGCGAAGCGCTGCAGCAGTTGGACACGGGGCCAGCAGCGGCACTACAAGCGCTCGCTGCGGCGCGCCGCGCGCTGCTGTCAGCCCGACGCCTCGACGGCTCGTTAGGCGAGGCAGTAGATTCGCTGGAGTCGATCCTCGCTGGTACCGCTGACTTGGTGCTAGCGCTCGAGAAGTACTCCGTGGAATTGGAGAGCGATCCTCAGCGACTCGCTGAACTCGAGTCGAGGCGAGCCACACTGCACGAACTCTTACGCAAGTACGGCGGATCGGAAGCCGCTCTACTGGATCGACTAAGACAGGCCGAGTCGGAACTGGCCGTACTGGATGCCGCACCGCTCGACTTGAGAGCGCTCGAGGGAGAGGTACAGCGCGCGCGTCAGGATTTGGAGAATGTTGCCTCCAGACTCAGCGAGCTACGCGCGCGTGCTGCCACTGAGCTAGCAGGGAGGGTGGAAGCCCTTCTCCCGCAACTTGGCCTGCCGGGTGGCCGCTTTTCGGTGGTACTCGAACCGCGGGTGGAGATCTGTGCTGATGGGGCCGAGGCAGTGCGATTTCTCGTTTCGCTGAATGCGGGCCACGACCTGCGTCCATTGGCCCGAGTAGCGTCTGGCGGGGAGCTATCGCGCCTGATGCTTGCCATCAAGACCGTCTTGGCAGCTGCTGACCAGATTCCCACCCTGGTATTCGATGAAGTGGATGTGGGGATCGGCGGCACCGTAGCGCTGCGAGTGGGCGATGCCCTCCGCAGTTTAGCCGATCACCATCAGATTTTGGTAATCACGCACCTGGCGCAGATCGCCTCGCGCGCGCATCACCACCTCGTTGTGTCGAAGGGCGGGGCCGCCGTCACCAGTGCCGACGTGAGGCCGGTGACAGGTGAGGAGCGCGTGGCGGAGCTGGCTCGCATGTTGGGCGGTGATCCCGAAAGCGATACCAGCAGAGCACATGCGCGCGAACTCTTGCAGCGCGCGACGTCGGAGAAGCGGCGAGGCACACGACGCCGCTCGGCCTGATACCATGTGGGCGAAGATCCGTTAGCTCGTTGGTTGACCCACGCTGCTACGCCTGGGCACGCCGACGTCCCACGCTAGATTCGGCCACCACGGCGATAGGCGCGGTAGATTCTCAAGGATGCCGCTGTGACTGTACCGCGGAACACGTTCTCCCCTGCGAGCACTCGAGTGTGCAGGAGCGACACCTCCAGCGGCCACCGCGCCAATCCATTACGGAAGCTCTGCAGCGTGGAATACGTCAGGGCT
>DATMBI010000097.1:0-2073 GCA_035559375.1 Gemmatimonadaceae bacterium
CGGAGAATGTTGCGCGCAGCGGTACGACCCATCTGTATTGCACCCTGAGCGACCCCTGGCACCGGCTGACCGGAAGCCGACTCGACCAGCGCCATGTCTCCCACTACGAAGATCTCGGGCCACCCTGGCACCGAGAGGTCGCTGAGCACTCGTACTTGGCCGTTGCGCTCCAACGGAACACCCAGCGAGGCTGCCAAACCCGAGGCCCGGTTACCGGCGGCCCAGAAGACAGTGCGGCACTGGATACGTTCGCTACCTAACGAAACTCCATCGCCGTCTATGGCCGTCACGGCGGACCCTAGCCGCACTTCCACACCCAACGCCGTGAGGTCGCGCAATGCTCGCAGCGACAGGCGCTGCCGAAAAGTCGGGAGGAGCCTCGGACCAGCTTCCACTAGGACAATGCGAGTCCGGCGCGTATCTATCGCCCTGAAGTCACGAACGAACGCTCGCCTCGCCACTGAAACCATGATCCCCGCCAGTTCTACGCCGGTAGGCCCGCCGCCGACTATCACGAATGTCAGCAGGGCCTGGCGCTCCGTGGGATCGCTACAACACTCTGCGCGCTCGAACGCCGAGAGAAACCTATGCCGTACCTCGACCGCATCGGCCAGTGTCTTGAGTCCCGGAGCGCGAGCCTCCCATTCGTCCTGTCGGAAGTACGAGTGCCGCCCCCCAGCTGCCAGGACGAGATAGTCGTAGGGCAACGTCTGTCCGTCTTCCATAACGAGAGTGCGCTCCGCAGGGACGACCTCCCGCACGGTGGCCATGAGTACCCTAGCGTTACGCTGCCGCCTCAGCAACCAGCGGACGGGAACAGCGACGTCACTGGGTGCGAGAGCTGCAGACGCAACCTGATAGAGGAGCGGCTGAAACAGGTGGTGGTTTTCGCGATCGACGACCACCACTTCGATGTTCGCCCTAGAAAGGGCCTTCGCTGCAGCCACACCTCCGAACCCGCCGCCGACGATCACCGCCCGCGGCACGGCTCAGCCCTTCCTGGCGCTCAAGAGCGCCCCTACCGCTACTACTGCAGCTGCCCCGATCACGTTGTGCCAGAGAAACGAAACCTGAGGAGCTCCGAACGCGACCGAGGCTACCGCCGTCATGCCGACCAGGAGGCCGACGAAGGCTCCTCCAGGTTTGGCCCACGGTATCATGGCCAAAAGAAAGACACCGAGTATGGACCCGTAAAAGAAGGAGCCGAAACGATTGACCACCTCGATGAGCGAACCTAGCGACGGCGCGTACAGAGCTACGACACAGGCAAAAAATCCCCACACGCCGGTAGCCACCTTGGAGGCCTTGAGGTAGTGCGCGTCCGAAGCTCGAGGTCGAAACCAGCGCCGATAGAAATCGATGATTGTGGCAGTAGAAAGCGAATTGAGCTCGGCCGCTATGCTCGACATCGCCGCGGCCATTACGGCAGCTATGAACAAGCCGGCGAATCCCAAGGGGAGTTCCCCGAGTACGAAGCGCGGGATAACGTAGTTCACGTCACGGCGCACCTCGCCAGCCGCCCGGCTAGCTACTTCCATGGCACTGCGCCGCACCATTGTGACAGCGGAGTCCGCCGCTAGGAAACGATTCACAGCTGCGTGTGACCCCTCGGCCACAGCCCGCGCGGCGTCGGCGCGGGCGGCTAGTGCACCCTGGTACTGGGACGCCAGCCGCTCGTACTCAGCGGCGGCCACTGAGCGGACCGTGCGCTCGTCCGCGGGATTGAAATACAGCGGTGCCGGCCGAAAGAGATAGTACGTGAACACGAGCACGCCGAAGAGCAGGATCGCCGCTTGCAAAGGGATTTTCCAGTATGCGCTCATCAGGAGCGACGATCGCGCCTCGTCCACCGAACGCGCAGTCAAGTAGCGCTGCACCTGGCTCTGATCGGTGCCGAAGTACGAGAGCATGAGGAAAGTGCCACCTACGAGGCCCGACCAAAACGTGTACGTTTGCGTGATGTCGAACGAAAAATCGAAAGCACGTAGCTTGCCAGTCGCACCAGCCAGCATGAGCGCCGTGTCAGGCGGCACTGGCAGCTTGAAAAACAGCGTCACCAAGATGAGCGCCATC
>DATMBI010000098.1:0-4526 GCA_035559375.1 Gemmatimonadaceae bacterium
CGTGATTTCTCTGCCGGTACTTCCGCTACCGATTCCGCCCAAGGTCAGGCCTTACCGGATGGTTGCCCAGTTCGAGGTGGACACTCTGGGCAACGCAAAGCTCCTGGGCTTTAACCCTTCGCGCGACGAAAACTACAACCGCCGTATTCGGGCCATGCTATTGGAGATTAGGTTCCGTCCGGCGGTGCGCGCTGATGGCCGTCCTGTCAAGGCTATAGCCATCGTAACGGCCGAGGCTATGTAAGCTCAAGCCAGGCAAGACCCTGGCATGCTAACCGCCGGCGCGGTATCTTGTCCCCGCTTTTTGCCGTAGCACGTGCCGGTCCGTAAACGGACCGGTTTCGCTTGGCTTCCATGACGTGGTACGGCGCAGTCTGCGCGGCGGTTCGCGTTTTCGGGTGCAAGCGTTCTTGCGTCGTAGGAGACCGTACAGCGCAGGTGGCCGTTTTCAACTCTATAGGAGAATCGAAAGCGATGAATGCGCTCACCCCGCGAGTTCTTGCACTCGTGGCCGCTCTCCTTGCCTCGGCGGGGGCTTTAGCGGCCCAGTCGGTCGGCAGCGGCGATGTTGCAGCGGCTGCGGTCCAGGAGGTTTCCGCTGCGGCTGGTGTGCAGCAGCACCGGCCTGGTGGTGAGGTCAACCTGCAGCTACCGAGTCTGGATCAAGGCGACTTTTGGGGGCTGACGGGGCACCAGATTCTTCTCTTTGGCTTGGTGGTATGTGTGCTGGGTCTCCTTTTCGGTCTAGCCACGTACCGCGGCGTGCGGGCCTTGCCGGTGCACCGGGCTATGTCCGAGGTCTCGGAGCTCATTTACGAAACCTGCAAGGCTTATCTCACACAGCAGGGGAAGTTCCTCCTCGTTTTGTTCGCCTTCATCGGTGCGATCATAGTCGTTTACTTCTTGCTCACCGGCCTCGAGCTTCCCAAGATCGCCATCATTTTGCTGTTCAGCTTGATCGGGATGGCCGGAAGCTATGGAGTGGCGTGGTTCGGTATCCGCATCAATACGCTGGCTAACTCCCGCACGGCTTTCGCCGCGCTGAAGGGCAAGGCCTATCCTGTCTCCGAGATCCCGCTGCGCGCCGGAATGAGCGTCGGCATGATGCTCATCTCTGTCGAACTGCTTTTCATGCTGGCCATACTGCTCTTCATACCATCCAGTGTGGCCGGGGCATGCTTCCTGGGGTTTGCGATCGGCGAATCGCTCGGTGCAGCGGCTCTGCGTATTGCAGGTGGTATTTTCACCAAGATCGCCGATATCGGGGCCGACCTGATGAAGGTCGTCTTCAAGATCAAGGAGGACGATGCTCGCAATCCGGGCGTGATCGCGGATTGCACCGGCGATAACGCGGGCGACTCTGTCGGGCCCACAGCAGACGGCTTCGAGACGTACGGTGTGACCGGTGTGGCGCTGATCGCGTTCATCGTACTAGCCGTCGCGGACCCAGCGGTGCAGGCTCAGCTTCTGGTCTGGATTTTCCTCATGCGGGTGATGATGGTGCTGGCCTCGGGTGTTTCTTACATGATCAACCGAGGCATCGTTAGGGCCCGCTATGGCGAGGCGACATCGTTGAATTTCGAAGCGCCGTTGACGCAACTCGTCTGGCTGACTTCCGCGATATCCGTGGTGCTGACGTACGTGGTTTCCAGACTCGCGATACCCAACCTCGCTGGCGATCCGTCGCTCTGGTGGCAACTTTCCACGGTTATCACGTGCGGAACGCTCGCTGGTGCCATCATTCCCGAGCTGGTCAAGGTGTTCACGTCGGTGCAATCTCGCCATGTGCGCGAGGTGGTGAGTTCGTCGCGCGAGGGCGGCACGTCGCTCAACATCCTTTCCGGTTTCGTAGCTGGCAATTTCTCTGCCTACTGGTTGGGTGCAGCCATAGCTGTCCTGATGGCCATCTCGTATCTGGTTGTGACTCACGGCAGTCTAGCGGATGTCATGAAGGCACCGGCCGTCTTCGCTTTCGGGCTGGTAGCCTTCGGATTTCTAGGAATGGGTCCTGTAACTATCGCCGTAGATAGCTACGGTCCGGTCACTGACAATGCTCAGTCGGTGTACGAGCTGTCGACGATAGAACAGCTTCCTGGCGTGGAGAGCGAGATCCAGAAGGACTACGGATTCAAGCCCGATTTTTCGACAGCGAAGCAGTTGCTGGAGGAGAACGATGGTGCGGGGAACACCTTCAAGGCGACTGCCAAGCCCGTCTTGATAGGCACGGCCGTGGTGGGTGCCACGACTATGATCTTTTCGATCATCATGGCGCTAACGGGCGGTCTCACTCACGGGATGGAGAATTTGTCGATCCTGCATCCTCCGTTCGTGCTGGGGCTGATCGTCGGAGGTGCCATGATCTACTGGTTCACCGGTGCATCCACGCAGGCCGTGACAACGGGCGCTTATCGAGCGGTGGAGTTCATCAAGCGTAACATAAGGCTGGAGGGAGTGACGCGCGCCTCGGTGGAGGACTCGCGCAAGGTAGTGGAGATCTGCACTCAGTACGCGCAGAACGGGATGTTCAATATTTTCTTGGCTGTTTTCTTCTCCACGCTGGCGTACGCGTTCATCGAGCCTTTCTTCTTCATAGGCTACTTGATCTCGATCGCACTGTTCGGGCTTTACCAGGCCATTTTCATGGCCAATGCTGGCGGTGCTTGGGACAATGCCAAGAAGATCGTCGAGACCGAGCTCAAGATGAAAGGCACAGAACTGCATGCGGCGTCTGTAGTGGGTGACACGGTCGGCGATCCTTTCAAGGACACGTCGTCAGTGGCCATGAATCCCGTTATCAAGTTCACCACGCTCTTCGGCCTCCTCGCCGTAGAGCTGGGGGTGTATCTGAGTGCGGAGCGAGGATCGGGAATCAGTCACGTGCTGGCGGTGTTGTTCCTGGCTGTAGCCCTGGTCTTCGTATACCGGTCGTTCTACCGGATGCGCATCGAAACCACGGCTGGCGCCGTCTAATCTGAACTGGGCGTGTCCGCCGGCATTTTCGTCCGCAAGTCGGTCTCCGACTTCGAAGCCGACGTAAAGTACGCCGGCGGACTGCGCCGAGTTCTGGGCAAATGGCAGCTTACCGCACTCGGCGTGGGTGCTACGATCGGGGCTGGCATTTTCGCCACGACGGGTACTGCGATAGTGGGAGACCCCTTACGTCCCGGAGCCGGCCCAGCCATCGTATTTTCGTTCTTGCTCACGGCTATCGCATGCGGTTTCGCTGCGCTGTGCTACGCCGAATTCGCGGCGATGGTACCTGTCGCTGGATCAGCCTACACGTACGCTTATGCTGCGCTCGGAGAGTTCGTAGCTTGGATCATAGGCTGGGACCTGATTATAGAGTACGCGGTGGGCAACATAGGCGTAGCGATCGGGTGGTCCGGCCACTTCCGCGAGCTCATAAGCCATTTCGGGCTGCACCTCCCCCCATGGTTGGCTACTGACTTCAGAACAGCGCACGACGCGTTCGCTGCGGTAGCCGCTGGAGCTAGCGATGCCCCCACGCAGTTTCTAGCGTCAGCGTGGGAAACAGCGCCGCGCTTGCTCGGGCTGCCGGTGATTCTGAACCTGCCAGCGGCTGCGGTAGTGCTGGTAATAACGGCGATCCTAGTAGTCGGTATACGGGAATCGGCCAACACGAATACTGCCATGGTCGTACTCAAGGTAGGGATTATTCTCTTCTTCCTGGCAGTAGGAGCGTTTTTGATCCAGCCGTCCAACTGGACGAACCCAGCCACGGGTGGGTTCGCGCCCAACGGATTTCGTGGTATCAGCGCCGCAGCCGCGATAATCTTTTTCGCCTATATCGGGTTCGACGCCGTCTCTACGGCAGCGGAAGAGACTCGAAACCCGGCTCGTGACATGCCTTTCGGGATCGTGATGAGCTTGCTCATAACGACGGTACTGTACGTTCTCGTGTCTATCGTCCTTACGGGCATGGCTCCCTGGCCGCAGCTGGGCACCCCGGAACCGATGATCACAGCCCTGCAGCTCGCTAACGGTCCGCCGCTGTTGCTGAATGCCTCCCGTTTCATCATCGCGCTAGGTGCGGTCATCGCTATGGGGAGCGTACTCTTGGTGTTTCAGTTGGGTCAGCCCCGCATCTTTTTCTCGATGTCGCGAGATGGGCTGCTGCCGCCAGCATTCTCGCGACTGCACCCCCGATTTCGCACCCCCTATGTCGGCACCGTCGTCACAGGCATCTTCGTGGCCTTCTTCGCTGCCTTCGCGAACATCGCCGAGGTGGTGGATCTGACCAACATCGGCACGCTCTTCGCGTTCGTGCTGGTTTCTGCCGGTGTGATTGTGCTCCGCAAGATCGAGCCGAACAGACATCGGCCCTTCCGCGTTCCGGGAGCGCCATTCACTCCGCTGATCTCGATAGCTGCATGCCTCTACCTGATGTTTCAGCTGCCCGGAATCACGTGGGTGCGCTTCGGACTGTGGCTCTTGGCGGGACTCGTGCTTTACGCACTGTACGGTTATCGGCACTCTGTATTGCGCAGGCGGATGGAGACTTCTGG
>DATMBI010000099.1:0-8041 GCA_035559375.1 Gemmatimonadaceae bacterium
CACCCGCCTCCGCCAGGGCGATACGCGCATCGGCCAAGAACGGGAGGGAGCGGAGCACCCGCTCCGACTCGGCCAGCGCCAATGGATCGCATCGCTGGCCCCTGCGCAACAACAGGTAGCGCCGTACCACCTCGGGATCGGTAGCCACGTGCAACGAACTCACCGCCCGGCCTAACGGCCGCGAACGCGCGAATAGACCGCCGTACGAAGGAGCATGCGAGCGGATCACGACGTCCGCGATCGGCTGCCCAGCACAACGCAAGGGCAGAGGCTGCGCCGCCACCACACCGGCCGCCGAGAACGCGACAAGTAACACCAACGAGACCCGCAGCTACTTCCCCATCCGGCGCTTGAGTTCCTCCAAACGAGCCCGAGCCTCGGCCTCGGCGGCCGCACGGCGGCGCGACCGTTCCAGAACACCCAACTCCTGCTCCACATCCTCGGACTCGACCGCCACAGCACTACCTAACCCCGAACCCACCCCAGCGAGCGCCGCCTTGAACTGCGACCGCATCTCCTCCAACTCGCGCTCGGCCAACGCTAGCTCCTCCAAACCGGCCTCCAACTTGCGCGTCAAGACCGCTACCCGCTCCGCATGCACCGACTCGAAGCGAGCCGCGACCGCGACGGTCTCGAGATCCCCGATCCCCTGGGCCAAACCCTTGCGGCGCCGCACAGTAGCCAGCTCGCGCTCCTCGGCCTCCAACCTCTGACGAGTAGCCACTACACCAGCGCGCATGTCCTCGACCGCCAGTTGCGCCCGCGCAAGCGTCGCCTTCATCGCCGCCAGCGCGTCACGCCGCTCGGATGCGGGTACGTTACCGTGCAACAGGTCGTGCAACGCCGCCCGGATCTCGTCGAACACTCCCGCCATCTTTATCCTATCCCGAAGTCCACTGTCGGCTCCCTCGCGCTTACGTTACCCAGAGCCGTCCTATACTGCCAGCACCCACGCCATGCACCGACCCGGACCTCTAGTAGGAATCAGCGCCACCCAGCAGCACATGAACGGCCGGCTGCGCGTTCGCACCGACCAGGCATACGTCGCAGCCGCAGCCGAAGCGGGCCTGCTACCGGTGCTGCTGCCACCGCTCCCACCAGACCGCGCGCCACAGGTGCTGCAGCGACTGGACGGCTTGATCCTGAGCGGCGGCGAAGACGTGGACCCGGCACTCTACGGCGCCGAACCACACCCTGGCCTCCGAACGACGAACAGAACTCGCGACGAGTGGGAAATAGCCCTGGTGCGCACTGCCCAGCGAACGGGATTGCCACTGCTAGCGATCTGCCGCGGCGTTCAAGTTCTGAACGTCGCCCTGGGCGGCACACTGGTCCAAGACATTCCCTCGGAGATACCGGACGCGCTCGAACACGACAGGCACCGCGACTACCGCGCGCATCCTATCGCCATCGAACCGGGGAGCCGTCTGGCCGAGATCGTGGGCTGCGCCATGGAAGTGAACACCAGCCACCACCAGAGCACAGCCTCGCTGGGCGAGGGACTGCGGGTCGTAGCGCGTGCCCCCGACGGCATCGTGGAGGCGCTGGAGTGGACAGGAGACTGGTGGGCAGTGGGAGTGCAATGGCACCCGGAAACGCTGCAGCACACTGCCGAGAGCTGGGACCGCGACATCTTCCGGGCCTTCGCCGCTGCCGCAACCGACCACCGCACCGCCAGGGGTGCTGCCCAAGCAAGCTGACTAGCCGACTTCTCCCTGGGCCAACCGTACCGCGTCCCGCACCTGACGCATCAGGCGCTCCGGCGAGGAACGCTGCGGGAAAAGCAGGCGGTCGCTCACTCTGTTCAAGGCGATCCGCAACCGGGGAAACCGTTCCGCGGCCGCCTGGAACAGGGGGGTCAAGCCGTACTGTGCCGCCAAGCGGTGCTCTGCGGCCAGCGTATAGCCGCGCTGCCCCATCTCCTCGTAGTACGAAATGTCAGGTCCGCCCTTGCGCCAACGCCGCGTCTCTATGTAGTCGGGGAAAAGGCCACTCAACCACAAGGCGTAATTACCGAGGTGCGCGCGTACCAGGAACGTGCGGCGCGGATCGCCGCGATCCACATCGGCCAAGAGCGCTGTCAACGTGTCGTAGACTTCGTCGTCACCGTCGGCCACGCGCCGCGCTCGGTCGCGCACCGCGAAATGCACCAGCACCGAAGCCACGAAGTCGGCGATCCCACGATCGGTCTCCTGGACCTCGAACAGCGCATGCCGTACTACCACGTACATGAAGAGCGGAAGCGAGGCCCGAGCACCCTGGCGCGCCTCGAGTAGCGCCGGGAGGAGCCTGGGGTCGTCGAGCACGGCGTCCAGACCCCGATCGCGCAGGGCGGTCTCTAGCCGCGTATGTTCCTCCGGGTCGCCGCGAGACAGAAGGCGCAAGGCCAACTGCACGTCGTCACGCGTCAACTGCTGCCGCACATTGGCCAGGATCATCGCTCGGTTGCCTCCATACTGCGTTCGCTTCGTATTACACCATTTTACACCACTGCGACGATCGGAGATTCGCAAAGGGCACGGCGCCGGCTCTGGCCTGCGCAAACTTTTCGGGCCTAGCTTAAGTTTCGGCTTTCCAGCGAAAATCCAGCTTTGCCGTGATATTCATCTGCATCCCCACTTACAACGAGGCCACCACGGTCGGCGTGCTCCTCTGGCGCCTGCGCAAGGTGCTGGGCGACCTGGCGCGCGAATACGAGGTCCTGGTCTACGACGACGGCAGCAGCGACGCCACTGCCGAGGTGCTCCAAGCGTACAAAGAGGTACTCCCCCTCACTGTGCTGGGCGGTCCAGAGCACCGTGGCTACGGCGCCGCGGTCGAGGCGCTGCTCAGAGAAGTAGCCGCCCGCTGCCGCTACCCTCGCCGCGACGCGGTTATCCTCATGCAGGCCGATTTCACCGACCAGCCGGAAGAGGTGCCCGAGCTTCTCAAACGCTTCGAGGGCGGCGCCGACATCGTGCTGGCCACTCCAGCGCCCGATGCTGCCATCCCCAAGGGCGTACGCCGCTGGCGCCGACTGGCAGCTTGGCTGCTCGGCCGATTCGCCGGGAAGATCCCAGGGGATGCTACGGCTACCTTCCGCTCGATGCGGGTGTCCGTGGTGCGCGACCTGCTGGAGGAGGTGAGTCAGAGCAGCTTCCTCCCTCCCGAGGTCGCCGAGTCCAACGTGGCGTTGTATTTCGCCGCTGCTCCGTTCGCCCGTCGCGTGGAAGTAGTGCCTGTGAAACCGCGCTACGACTTGAGGGTCCGTCCCTCGCGGGTCCGGCCATTGTACGCCAGCTGGCGCTTCTATCGCTGGCTACGGCGGCGCTCTGGTGCCGGTGTCCCCAGCTCGGCTACCGCGCCCACACGTAGAGCACGCGGGCGCACAGCCGCCGCGCCGGCTGGCTAACCCGTCCCCTGCCCGCGAGCGAAGCGCGGTGAAGCGCCCCCGACCCACCCCCCCTGAACTCGGCCCGCGCGACCTGGCTCGGATTCGCACCGTGCCGATCGCGCGTAGGCCCAGCAAGGTGAGCGCCGAGGAGTTCGCGCGGCTCCCGGGCCCGGACCGATCGTTTGCAGCGTTCCTGGACAGTCTGCCCGATATCCTAGCGGCTCGTGACCTGCGCGCAGTGCGCGATGCCGTTGTCGCTGCGGCACGTCACAGCCGTGCGGTCGTGCTCATGCTAGGAGGTCACGTCGTAAAGACAGGGCTGGCGCCGCTGGTCATCGAGCTCATGCGGCGCGGGGTGGTCACGCACGTGGCCATGAACGGTGCCACCGCCATCCACGACTACGAGGTAGCTCGCTTCGGTGCCACCTCCGAGGACGTAGCCCGGGGGCTGGCCGACGGTACTTTCGGGATGGCCGAGGAGACCGGGCGTGGTATCAACCTAGCCATTCGCACTGGCGCGCGGCGTCGTTGGGGGATGGGCCAGGCGCTGGGGGAAGCGCTGGCCCACGAGCGCGATCTCGCTCACCCCGAGCTGTCCATTCTCCTGCAGGGCCGTGAATCGGGGGTACCGGTCACCGTGCACGCCGCGTTAGGCGCGGAGATCGTCCACCAGCACCCGGCGGCCGACGGGGCCGCTATCGGGGCCACCTCGCTGCGTGACTTCCGCCGCCTGGCCGCCGCCTTGCCTGCGCTACACCGCGGCGGCGTGGTGCTCAACGTGGGGAGCGCCGTCATCCTACCCGAAGTCTTCCTCAAGGCGCTGACCATCGCCCGCAACCTGCACCGTGGTCGGCCGCGCGACTTCACTACGTGCGATCTCGACATGCAGCGCCATTACCGGCCTCGCATGAACGTGGTGCAGCGCCCCACCATGGCAGGCGGCCGTGGCTACGAGATCACCGGCCACCACGAAATCATGCTTCCGCTTCTGGTCTGGGGAGTCTTGGAGGAGCTGGACCGCCGCTAGTTGCCGCCCGACCAGCGCTCGCGTAACCGGCGCGCAGTCTCCGGACTCACGATGGCCAGCACCAAATAGATGGCTGCACCCACGATAGCAACCAGGATCGCCAGCCTCAGGAGCGCCAGCAGCAGGCCGAAGAAAAAGCCGAAGATACCGAAGACCACCTTGAGCAGGAAAAGACCCGCCAAGGCGAAGAGGCCGATCATGAAAATGGTGCGCAGCATGCCAGCGATCTCCACTGAGTTACCCTCTGAACTACGAAGCCCGACCGGTGAGAGTTTCGAACCCACCAGCGGACGCAACCGCCGTCGCTTAAAATAGGGAGTTACCCCGGTTCCCGCTCGCATGTGCAGGGCGATACATTGCTGCGCGTTCGCCGGCCCATGGGGGCAACGCCGGCTCGACCCAGGATTTTCCCAGTGACCGAACAGCTCTACCAGATAATGGGCCGCCATCGGGCGGAGCCATTGCCGGCCCGCAAGCCTGACTGGCTCAAGGTCAAGGCGCCGGGCGGTGCCAATTTCGTCCGCCTGCGTTCTTTGATGCGCCAGTTGGGATTGCACACCGTGTGCGAAGAGGCTCAGTGCCCCAACATCGGCGAGTGCTGGGAGCACAAGGCTGCCACCTTCATGATTCTGGGCGATGTCTGTACCCGTAACTGCGGCTACTGCGCCGTGGCACACGGGCGCCCTCCGACCTACGACCCGGGCGAGCCGGAGCGCGTGGCGCAGGCAGTGGCCGAGTTGGGATTGCGCCACGTCGTGGTGACCTCGGTGGACCGCGACGATCTCCCCGATTTCGGCGCTTGGGCCTTCGCAGAGACTATCCGGCAGATTCACCAGCGAATTCCGGGTTGTTCGGTCGAGGTCCTGGTACCCGATTTTCAGGGGAACCGGGAGAGCATCGCGACGGTGTTGGAAGCGAGACCGGAGATCTACAACCACAACACCGAAACCGTGCCGCGGCTCTACAAGCGGGCGCGGCCCGGCGGGCGTTACGAGCGGGTCCTAGGGATCTTCCGCACAGTGCGAGAGCTAGCGCCCGATGTACCCACCAAGAGCGGGATCATCTTGGGGTTGGGGGAGACGGTGGAGGAGGTGCTGGCCGTGATGCGCGATCTGCGCAGTGTCGAAGTGGACATCTTGACGTTGGGACAGTACCTGCGTCCTTCGCGCGATCATCTGCCTGTGGACCGCTATTACACTCCGCAGGAGTTCGCCGAGCTGAGGGCAGCCGGGGTGGAGATGGGTTTCCGGCACGTCGAGGCTGGGCCTCTGGTGCGGTCCAGCTATCACGCCTGGGAGCAGGTCCAGGCGGCCGGTGTGGCTGGTTAGCTACTATCGTGACGGAGCGAGGATCAGTGGCTCAGACCAAGGAAAAGCGCGAGCAGAAGCCAGTGCAGCAGCAGGAAACGTCGCAGGACCGCTGGCAGGACAAGACCGACACCACGCCGCAGCAGCGGCTGGAACTGTTGCGCTCGATGCTGTTGCAGCGCCGCTTCGAGGAGCGGTGCGCCGAGGCCTACGCGTTAGGCAAGATCGGTGGCTTCTGTCACCTTTATATAGGTCAAGAGGCGGTCGGGACGGGGGCTATCTCGGTGCTCCGCCCCGACGACTATCTGGTGACCACTTACCGCGATCACGGCCACGCTCTGGCGCGCGGGATCTCGCCCCGCGCGGTGATGGCCGAGCTGTTCGGGCGAGTGGACGGGTGCTGCCACGGCAAGGGTGGGTCCATGCACCTTTTCGACCGCAACGTCAACTTCCTGGGCGGGCACGGCATAGTGGGCGGGCAGGTGCCGCTGGCCACGGGGGTGGGTTTCGCCATCAAGTATCGCGGTGGCGATCAAGTCTGCCTGTGCTTCATGGGGGAAGCCGTGGTCAACACGGGTGCCTTCCACGAGGCGCTCAACATGGCAGGGCTCTGGAAGCTCCCCGTGGTTTACGTGATCGAGAACAATCGCTACGGGATGGGTACCGCGCTCGAGCGTGCCTCCGCCATCCACGACGTGTACATGCGGGCTGCTTCGTACGACATGCCGCGCGGCGTGGTGGACGGTCAGGACGTTCTGGCCGTGCGTGCGGCGGTACTAGAAGCTGTGCAGCGGGCGCGTCAGGAGAGCGTTCCCACTCTGTTGGAGACGCGTACCTACCGCTTCATGGGTCACTCGATGTCGGACGCGGTAGCCGGCACCTACCGCAGCCGCGAGGAGCTCGAGGAGTACATGCAGCGCGATCCGATCATGGTGTTGCGGATGCGCATGCAGGAAGCGGGCGAGATAGACGACGCCGGGATGGCGCGTCTGGACGAGGAAGTCAAAAAGATCGTGCAGGACGCTTGGGATTTCGCGGACGCGAGTCCCGAGCCGCCACTGGAGAGCCTGTACGAGCACGTTTTGGTAGACAGCACTAGTTGACGTAGCACTGCGGCGCTGGTCGAGCCGCCGCTTCGGCACTGACGATTACTGACGATGCCAGTTCTGACGTATCGCGATGCGTTGAACCAGGCGCTGCGCGAAGAGATGCAGCGCGACGACAGGGTGTTCTTGATGGGCGAGGAGGTAGGCGTCTATCAGGGTGCGTACAAGGTCTCCAAGGGGCTCCTCCAGGAGTTCGGAGAGATGCGAGTGGTGGACACGCCCATCACCGAGCTGGGGTTCGCCGGCGTGGGTGTGGGTGCCGCCATGGTGGGGTTGCGGCCAGTGATCGAGTTCATGACGTGGAACTTCGCTCTCCTGGCGCTCGATCAGGTCGTGAACAATGCCGCCAAGATGCTCTACATGTCCGGCGGGCAGTACAACATTCCTATCGTCTTCCGCGGGCCTAACGGGGCGGCGCTGCAACTCGCTGCTCAGCACTCGCAGGCGTGGGATGCCTGGTTGATGCACATCCCGGGCCTCAAGGTGGTGGCGCCCGGCACGCCGTACGACGCCAAGGGCCTCCTCAA
The DNA here is from genome assembly GCA_035559375.1 of Gemmatimonadaceae bacterium. Classification (GTDB taxonomy): domain Bacteria; phylum Gemmatimonadota; class Gemmatimonadetes; order Gemmatimonadales; family Gemmatimonadaceae; genus DATMBI01. The sequence continues at coordinate 7,341 of DATMBI010000099.1, forward strand.
GAGCGCCATCCGCGACGACAACCCCGTGATCGTGTTCGAGGGCGAGATGCTCTACAACACGCGCGGCGAGGTCCCGGAAGAAGAGTACCTGGTGCCTATCGGGGTGGCCGAGGTCAAGCGGCCCGGCAAGGACTGTACGCTGATTACCTACGGCAAGTCGGTCCTGCTCGCTCTGCAGGCGGCCGAGCAGCTCGCCGGTAGGGGGATCGAGGTAGAGGTCTTGGATCTGCGCACCTTGCGTCCCATGGACGTGCAAGCCATCGCGGCTTCGGTGGCCAAGACCAATCGCGCGGTGGTGTTGGAGGAGGGATGGGAGCTGTGCGGTGTGGGAGCGCAGGTAGCGGACTACGTGCAACGATACTGCTTCGACGATCTGGACGCGCCGGTGCTGCGGGTGGGTCAGGCGGACGTGCCGATGCCTTACGCGCGCAATCTGGAGCGTGCGGCCAAGCCGGACGTTCCCAAGACGATCGCTGCTATCGAGCGGGTGTTGTACCTGTAGTGAGGTGAATCGTGCGTGCCGGCCGATTCGTGCGGCGCGCCTAACGGCGGACTGCTGACATGGCGACCAAGGTTTTCATGGAGGCGCTTTCTCCCACGATGGAAGAAGGGCGCCTAGTGAAGTGGTTGAAGAACGAGGGCGACGCGGTCGAGAGTGGCGAGACGCTAGCCGAGGTGGAGACCGACAAGGCCATCATGGA
>DATMBI010000100.1:0-2181 GCA_035559375.1 Gemmatimonadaceae bacterium
CAACCGCCACCCCTGACTTTACCAACCGAGCCACACTTTCGGGCACGAGCGCTACCCTGCGCTCGCCCGCCGTCGTTTCCCGAGGCACTCCTATGAGCATCCCCTTCATCTCCCGTCAAAAAGCCGCGGAAGCTTGAAGGGTGGACGGCCCAGATTCAAGGAGGGAGTAGGAGGAGGCTTTCAGGGGACCATCCCGACAGCGCTTGCGGGGCGCCTCTGGAGCTGGCCTGCCAACCACTCTACGCAAGCCTTACCAAAAGCTGGCAGGTCGCGAGGCACACGCGAACTGACGATATTGCCGTCCACGACCACCGGTTCGTCGACCCACCTTGCCCCGGCATTGACCAGGTCGTCTCGAATGCCCACCGTGGAGGTCAGCGTGCGGCCGCGCACGATCCCCGCAGAGATAAGTACCCAAGGACCGTGGCAGATCGTGGCCACCAGCTTGCCCGCCTCGAACACCTCGCGCACCAGCGCCAACACCGAGGGATCGCGCCTCAACTTGTCCGGGGCCCATCCACCAGGTACCACTACGCCAGCGACGTCGGAAGCGCGCCAGTCGCTGACCGTGCCGGTCGCAACAGCGGGATAGCCGTGCTTGCTCCTATAGCTCGGTTCGCCCATTCCGATTAGCGGCACGTGGTAACCCGCCTCTTCGAGGCGAAGCTTAGGGTACCAGACCTCCAGATCCTCGTAGTCCGGTCCCACGAGCATCAGTACCGTCCCTAGGCTCATCGTTGGACCTCCTTGGCCCTGTTACAACTGCAACCTAATAGGCTGGCCCATCACGGGCGGTACACGACCGAGCTATATATCCTCCACGGGCGTCCTGGCTCGTCCAACGACCGCGCCGCTCCCCATCGTAATTCGGTACCCGGCAATCGCGCGAACGCCATGCCACGCACCACTGCGGCGCTCTCGACCCCTATTACTCTGTACCATCGATCCAATCGCTCTCCAGCGCTCGCCCATACCGCGTAGGCGGTGGCGGGCCCCAAGCCAGCGTGGAGGCGCACCTGCGCGGCCCGTTTTCCCGATGCGAGCCCGAAGGGCACCGCATCGAGCGGCCAATAGTGCGAGAGAAAAACAGGGTTCAGATAAGGTGTGGCAACACCGCCTAACGTGAACTCCTCGGACCCCGCGCTCCTCCGCTCGGCCGTGCCACTCCCGCCACCGTAGCGTGCGTCGGCTCCCCACGACCAGCCGCGCAGCTGCAGGGACGTCCCGCCCTCGACAGTGGCACGGCTCCATCTTCGAGCCGCCGTGCGCCCTACGCCGGCACTTCCGGCCAGGCGCACCGCGACAGTACTCGTGCGGACCGGTATCCGAAGCGTGGCACCTACTGCAGCGAAGCCGTGCCGCCTGCTCGCGCGTACGCTGTCCGCCAGCCAAGTGCCGCTGGCAGCACCTACCTGCCCTGCAACGGTGAGGAGACTGAATGCCCGCTCTGCTTCGGCGAACATACCTGCACCTGAATAGCGGAGCTGGCTCGGCGACGAAGCGGCAGTCGCTGCGAGGTGCCTCAGGTCCCAAACAGCGCCCTGGACTCCCACTGGGAGCGTTCGCAATGCAAACTGCAGGGAGCTTCCCCGCCACGAACGCGACGTACCTCCACCGGCCTGTGCTACGACCGACAAGCGTCCGATAGGATCGACGTTAGCGAGCATGCCGATCAGTGCCACTCCGTCCACGGCCGCGGAGCTAGCGGGGAGGATACGCCAGCGCCGCGGACCGAAACCGTAAGGCCGTGGAGTAGCATCCGACTCGCTGAACTCGACACCGGGATGCGAGCGTGGCGGCGCGGCCGGAGCGAGCGAAGGGTCGAGCTGTACTGGTGGTGGTTCGCCAGCGTAGGCTGCTATCAGCCGGAGGTCGTACCCGCCAGAGTGCAGCGAGAGGAAATAAACCGTGTCGCCAGCTCGACTCGGCTCCGGCGCCAAAACGCCGCCCAGCACGCGCGTCAGCAGCCTGGGCGGACTGGTGGAGTCCGCTGAAACGAGAGCCAGATTGGGTACGCCGCCGTATTCGCTTACCACCACCAGGTCGCCCCGGCGTGTGAACGCCGGTGAGTGCTGCGCCGCACCAGAAGAGCCTAACGAAAGAACAGCACCAGTCCCCGCATCCACTAGCGCCACCGACCACCTTCCGTCGCGATGCAAAGAGGCTGCGATGCGGCGGCCG
>DATMBI010000101.1:0-3498 GCA_035559375.1 Gemmatimonadaceae bacterium
CTCCCTCAGCGCCGCCACCAACAGAACGGTCGACAGAAACTCGCCCTTGGCAGCTACGGCATCGAGGCTGCGCGGTGTTACGTGGCCGAGAATGCTGAAGGCCTCGGCCAGGTTGGCGAGTTCGTCGAAGGTAGCGCCCAACTCGCTGGAAACCTCACCAGCGCTCGGCCTTCCTTCGAGAAGCTCTGCGGCCACCGCGAGGTGACGCTGGCGCAGCGCTTCGACGCCCCGAATGGCACCTACGAGGTTTCCGGCGCCAGCCAGCTCAGCTAGCTCTAGCAACGCATTGGTCGTTCCGGCGAGCGCCGATACGACGACGAGCGGCTGCAGAGGAAGGCGGCTGCGCACTATGGATACGACACGTCGTATGGCAGCTGCATCCTCCACGGAAGTGCCGCCGAACTTAGTAACGATCATGCTGTTCGGACATTCTGGTCAGCCACCACGAGCTCGGCGTTGAGGACAGAGCAGCCGGCAGCTCCCCGGTACGTGTTGTGGCCCAGCGCCACCAGCTTGATCCCCCCAGCAGGGTCGCTTCGCACTCGCCCGACAGTAACTGCCATGCCGCCTCCCGTCCAAACATCGCGCCGCGCCTGGGGACGATCAGGTTCGGCGCGATACACGATGGGCGGCCGCGGTGCGCTGGGAAGCGCTCGAGTCTCGGCGGCACCACGCCATTCGCACAAAGCGGCGATGACGTCAGTGGGTCGGCATTCGAACTCTAGCCTCACCGACATGCACACCATGTGTCCATGCTCGGTCGGGACCCGATTGCAGTGGGCGCTAACTGCAAAATCCGCCGGTACAACCGAGTGATCGCCCAGATCCCCCAGCAGCTTGCGCAGCTCTCGCTCGACCTTCTCCTCTTCCTCGGCGATGTACGGTATCACGTTGGCCAGGATATCCAGGGAAGGAACCCCGGGATAGCCCGCCCCGGACACGGCCTGCATGGTGAAGGCTGTTACAGCGCGCACGCCGAAGCGCTCGTGCAGCGGAGCCAGCGCCATGGCCGCAACTGTAGCAGCGCAGTTCGGGTTGGTGACGATCCCCCCGCTCCAACCACGCCGGCGCCGCTGTTCCGCGAGTAAGCGCCGATGCGAAGGGTTCACCTCCGCGATCAAGAGCGGCACGTCGGGATCCATGCGATGGTTCTTGGCGTTGCTGAATACGAGCGCGCCCGCACGCGCGAAACTCTCCTCGACGCTACCAGCGACCGAAGAGTCGAGCGCTGAGAAGACCAATGGGGACCGCACTTCGGCCGGGTCGCATGGCAGCACTTGCAGTCGGGCGATCTCTTCGGGAAGCTCCCCCTCCAACCATCTTACGGCATCGCCGTAACGTCTTCCCACCGAGCGTTCCGATGCAGCTACCTCTGCTACCCGAAACCATGGATGCCTAGCCAGAAGTCGAACGAACGTTTGCCCGACAGCCCCTGTAGCGCCCAAAATGGCTACGGGCCACGCCCTTTCAGGCGAAAGACGCTCAGATGGATCGCTATTCATGAACTCAGCAGTCGTTTGACGATGTCACAGTAGGTTCGTACCGCCTGTTGGAGTTCCTTCACGTCGACGAACTCGCTAGGCGTGTGAGCTACGTGGATCGAACCCGGACCGAACAGCAGTGGCTTGCCCCACCTGGTGAGCAAGGGCACATCTGACGCAAATGCCACTGCACCGGTCTCGAAGCCTGGTAAGGTGTGAAAACGCTGGGCTGGAATGCACGACTGATAGACCACCTGTGCCCTACCCCGCACCACGCGATCGAGACGCTCCTCTATTTCGTCGCAATCCCCCACTACGCGGAACATGAGTTCGGCTTCGCACCAACCGGGGACTACGTTCGCCTCCGTGCCTCCTCTGATTACACCTACGTTCACCGTCGAGGGACCGAGCTCCGGGTCGGAGGGTAGAGGCAAGGCTTCTATCTCTTGCAGCAACTCGAGCATTGGCGTTATGGCAGAACGACCGAGTTCCGGATAGGCAGAGTGAGCCTCGACCCCGGACGTGCGTAAGAGAACTCGCAAAGCGCCCTTAGCGCCTGTAGCGAGCTTGCTCTCCGTGGGTTCGCCATTGACCAGGTAATGGCTAGTAGCGGGAAGATGGTTAGCTGCGCGCGCGCCGTCTGACCCTTTTTCTTCCCCTACCACCAGTAGTAGATCCACTCGCTCCTCACCCTCGGCAACCAGAAACTCTGCGGCGGCCAACATAGCAGCGGCTATGCCCTTGGCGTCGCATGCGCCCCTGCCGTACAGCCGGCTGCCCTCCAGGCGCGGTGGAAAGTAGGGTGGGACCGTATCTAGGTGCGTGCTGAGTGTAACTCCATGACCCGCGCGCCAGGCCCATACGTTACCCCGTCCGCGAGTGACCTCTTGCACGGTGACGTTCCAGCCGCGGGCTAGTAGCCAACCAGCCACGTGGTCTACGATTTGACCTTCCTTCCCGGATGTCGAGTCTATCGAGAGCAGTTCGGAAGCCAGTGCCACGACGTCGACCATGAGTGGCAATTGTAGTCTGCCAGCGACGCCCGTGCGAGGGGACCCGCGCGAGAAGTCGACGCGCCGAATGTCACTCGTCTCGGACGTAGTGGCGCGATAGCGAACCAGTCGTAGGTTACGCGGCGGTACGGGTCACTTCTTGTCTGGAGGCGTGGTTGGAGGAGCTACCGCTGGAAGTAGTCGTCTTGGGCAACGACGCGCTGCTGGCGGCACGTCCTGCCAGTCCCTTGCAGCTCGAGCGTGCGGTCCGGAGGGCCGGCTACGACTTAGTCGTACCGGCTTCTTGGGGTGAAGAAGCTGTCGCAGCGCGTGTCGGAGCTGTGGCTCGGGAGCGCATGGTGCCGGTAGTGCCGGCACACTGTCCGTTCGTCGCCGAGTGCCTTCGTAAAGTTCCAGGGATGCAGGATCGTTGCCTGGAGGGTGTTTCTCCTCCGGTGGCGGCGGCGAGGCTGGTTCGCCTTGTGCTACAAGGTAGGGCCGTTTCCCTGACGTATGTCGGCGCCTGCCCCGGCGCGGCACTCGGCGGGTACGATCACCTCTTCGCACCCGACGTTTTCGTGGCGTGGCTACGCGATACGGGATTGGCGCCCGAACGACAGCTTCCGTATCTCGACAACGTCCTCCCTTCGAATCGATCGCGCTTTTGCTCGCTCCCGGGCGGCATACCGGCCCCGACCTGGCTTCAGGACCAGGGGTTGGAACTGCGTGAGGCAGCTCCGGTCACTGTGCTGGTGGCACTGCAGTCAGGCCGACCCGGCATCATCGACCTCGAACCGGCCTGCGGCTGGGCATGTGCGCGTCAGCGAGATCTGCTCTCCTCGCTCGAGCCACCGCCCTCGACTGAACCGATCGTCTCCCCCGGGCTGGATCTCCAGCTGGAAGATGGGGCTGCGGTAAGGTGCACCGGCGGGCCAGCCACCGACCCCGCATCCGGTGCGACGGCGCGCGCTTCCACATACGACAGGTAGCCCCCTCTTGCGTTGCGGTGCGCAATGGCTTGGATT
>DATMBI010000102.1:0-2486 GCA_035559375.1 Gemmatimonadaceae bacterium
CTCGATAGCCTCGCCCAATGCCAACACAACAGCCAGCGAGTCCGGGTCGCTGCGAGCAACGGCCACTACCTCACCTGCTACCCAGTGTACATCGGCGGCATCGTCCACGACCACTAGCAATTCTGTGGCGCAGCTGCTGGCATCCGTGGAGACGAACCCCGATACCTGACGCTTAGCCTCTACCACGTATGCGTCGCCTGGACCTACGATGCGATCCACGCGCGGAACCGTAGGCGTCCCAAATGCCATGGCCGCTATGGCGGCGGGACCGCCTATCGCAAAGACTCGATCCACACGTGCCAGCTCCGCTGCAGCCAGCACCTGCTCTGGCGGCATCCCTCCTGACTCGGGAGCACAGCACAAGATCACTTCGCGGACACCCGCTACGCGTGCTGGCACAGCCATCATGAGGAGAGTGCTGGCACGCGAGACTTCACCGCCCGGGAGGTGTATTCCGACACGCTGCAAAGGGTCCGGCCTTCGGCCGACAAATACTCCGGGCATGACTTCGACCTCGACCGGTTGCGGCAACCAAGCGCGGTTGACGGCCTCCAGATTGGCCACCAGGCGTTCCAACGCGCTACGAACAGCCGGGCTGAGCCGATCCAGGGCAGCTTGGCACCTCTCCCTGTCCACCTCGATCTCTTCGAGGTTCACCCCGTTCATCTCCCTAGCTATTGCCCGCAACGTGGCATCGCCGCCGGCGCGAACTGCCTCGAGCACCGACGATACGGTCAGTGCCACCCCTTCGTCGGGCTCGGCATTGCGCTCGATGAGGTTGGCGATCTGCTGGCGAGGTGCCCCGCGCAGGGGCCCCCGATAGCGCAGTCGGATGTGCGGTATCATGTCAGCAGGGCTCTACCCCTGGTTGCTGAATGGTTGCGTTTCGACAGTTTGTGAATAAATTCACAATGTTGCGCTCGCATGCGCGGCGCAATGCCAACCGCTACCCTAAACGGACGTTCGGAGGTCCCAAGAAGATGCGTTCCCTCGGTATCGCCCTTTTCTCGGGCGTAGTCGTATTGTCGGCCTGCGGCGGAGGCGAGAGCCACAGCGCGCAAGGCGCCGATACCGCTGCTTCTGCGCCTGCCGCCGCAGCTCCCGCTAGCGGCACTGTAGCACCCGCTCCTATTACCGGCACCATCCACGAAGTGAAGATGCTCGGTGACGCTCAGGGCTATCGTTACGAGCCAGCTACGATTACGGTGAAGCCTGGCGATGGGATTCGTTTCGTGATGGTCTCGGGCGGACCACACAATGTGGCCTTCGATCCAGCCACCATTCCGGCGGATGTAAAAGACCAGCTCTTCGCCAACATGCCCAACTCTATGGACGGTTCGTCTCCCATGCTCATCAACCCCAACGAGACCTGGGAGCTGTCCCTGGGCAATATCAAGCCGGGACGCTATCCTTTCCACTGCACGCCGCATCTCGCTATGAACATGAAGGGCGAGATCATCGTTCAGTAACGGCGACTCGTCTATGTCGATCCGAGCGGGGGCGGCGGTGGTCGCCCCCGCTCGCGTCTAGAGCGCCCGCGAGAGAGAGAAAATGGCCGAACAGACACTCGTTCTCACGCACGTCCCAAAAGCGGAAGCATATCGCTCCCTCGAGCATCAACTTGGGGTGCTGCTAGACGGAATCGATGATCCAATCGCTGCTATGGCGACGATAAGCTGCCTAGTTCATCACGCATTCGGTCACTTGTGGACTGGGTTTTATCGCGTTGTCGAAGCGGACCGCCTTCTTCGTGTCGGACCCTACCAGGGCACCCTGGGTTGCCTCGAGATCCAGTTCGGGAAGGGAGTATGTGGCGTGGCTGCTCGAGAACGCCGTACTCTGATCGTCCCCGATGTGAGTGGCTTCCCCGGACACATTACTTGCGATCCACGCTCCCGCTCCGAGATTGTCGTACCAGTTTTCGACCGCGAGAATGAGCTGTTGGCGGTTTTCGATGTGGACAGCGAACGTACTGCTGCTTTCGACGAAGAGGACGCCAAAGGTCTCGAGACCCTACTGGCATGGTTCGCTCGCTGACACTGCAGCAGGACGCCGGCTTCAGTGCCAGAAGCGAGTGGCCTCCAGGGGTTGCGGCTACAGCTAGTTGGCGCAGGTGACACACCGGCAATGAACGGTTATTCGGACCGAGTCAACCACGCCCTTGCGTTCGCTGCCAAGCACCACGATCGCATGGTACGCCAGGGCCTCAAGCCACCCTACTCGACTCGGGCAGCGAACATGGCGGTTATACTCGCACGCTACGGCTGCGACGACACCGTAGTGGTGGCGGCGATCCTGAGCGACGTACTAGCCGATTTGGTGGGCCACGTGCGAGGCGAAGAGTACGAGCTACAACGTATGGGCCAAAAATTCGGTTTGCGCGCCCTCGAGCTCGCCCGCAGTGCGGTTCCCCGTGCTCACAACGACGACGGCGTGGAGCTTTCGTGGCAGGAGCGCCGCAATGACTTTCTGCGGCGCCTCGGTTC
>DATMBI010000103.1:0-5037 GCA_035559375.1 Gemmatimonadaceae bacterium
CCGCCATACCCATCCTCTACTAGGCACTTCGACCACCCACTTCACAGCCTCTGGACGACGCTCGTAACTCTTTGCAACACTGATACTTAAGGCGGCTCTACAATCCTTTGCCCATCACATCGAAAGTGTGCTCTACATCGCACCGACAGCCCGATCGCTAATTCACTGACGGCGTCGTAAAGCGCAGTACTAACCTCGTTCACAACGCCGGCGCCCGGGCAGCACACAATGATCGGCACGCCGCAGCTATAGTGCAGTGACCTCTATCACGTGCCGCGGTGAAGCAGGCGTGCTCGAAGGAACGAAGGAACGCCCTAAAAGAGCGACTGCGAGCTTCGGCCCGAAATGCGCAAGAAAGCCGAGAGACCGGTCACCCAGCCAGATACGTCGAGGATTGTTTTAGCTTCCGTGTCCACGATCCGCGGGAGGAGCAGTGGGTCGACATGAGCGCTAGCGAGACCGGTATCGCACGTTACAGCCGATTGTATACCAGACTCGCGAAGCCAAACCACCGCGCTATCGAAGTACTCTCCGCTAGGGTAACAAAAATGTGATGGCCTGTAGCCGACTATGGCCTCGAGACTAGCGCGGTTGTCTTCGATCTCGCGCATGAAAAGCGACCGCTCGCGCGGCATGCGGTGACGGTGGGTGTGAAGCTGTATGTCGAAGCCGGCGCTAGCTACAGTCGCGATTTCGGCTACGTTCATGAGGGTCAACAAGCGCCTGCCGACCAGATCTCCGTAATCGATGCGCAGCGCCGCAGCCAGCCGACCCAGGAGCTCGTCCTTCTCCTCGGCACTGAAGCCGTTGTCCCGGGCATAAACGACAATGTCGCCGAGCACTCGCTGGCGCGCCTTCGCATCCGCGAGCGACACAGGTGTACGGTCCAACACCCCTGGCAGGAACAGGGAACGGCTGCGCCCTTTCCAAAGAAGGTACGAGCAGGTTACCGGAAATACAGGACGCTGGAAGTGAACGTAAAAGGTGGTCACGTAGACGGTGGCGGGTATCCGGTAGCGCTCCAGTATGGGCCTCGCCCGCACCTCGAAGTCGTGCGTCCCGTCGTCGAACGTCACCGCCACCGCCCGCGGCGGTAGCGTACCGTCACGAAGCCGCTCCAGCGCCTCGCCCAGTGGAAGCACGCTGTAGTCGTGCGCCCGGAGATAAGACATACGACGTTCCAGCGTCGCGGGGCTCATATAGAGCCCCGGGTCCCATAGGTGCTCGTCGTCGAGCGAGACACCGTGGTAGCAAAGAATCGCCAACCGCTGGCGGCGCCATCCGGATCGAGAGAATGAGTCGCTCGCTCCCGTTGCCTCCCCCACTAACAGCAGGGAGCGTCGCAGCGCGCTTCGCCAACTCACGATGTCATTCTCTCAGGAGACGGAAGGGGTCGTACCGCATACGGTGCGGCATCAATAACGAGCCAGCGACGCGCTAGCAACGTAGCTTAGATTTGGGACTGATACGAAACGATGCAAGCAGTCGTCCTACCAGCCGACAAAGGAACCATCAGCAAATAACCGCCTTGAAGACCATCACGCCGTTGCGCCGCGCTAGCGGGGTGCTGAATCGAACCGCCAGCCTGACACCCTTTTTCGAATCAGGCCCGAGGTCTGGGGACAGTACCAAACGACTCCTTCTCATTTCCTATGCGTTTCCACCGACGAACCACATCGGTGCGGTGCGCTGGTACCAGATGTCGCGTTTCGCTGCACAGCGCGGCTGGAGCCTCGACGTGATCATGACCGACCTCAGCGACGAAGACGAAAAGGTGCTGGACTGGTCTCCCCTCGAGTCTCTGCCCGCTGGCATGCGCCTTTTCGGTATCGGGTTGCGCGAACATCCGGTCCTCCGGGTCGGAAGCCTGGCTGTCAAGGCGCTGCGCTGGGGCGGCTTACTGGGCAAGACCACCGCGAGTGCCCCCGTCGCGGGACAGGCGCCGGATGGGCAGCTGCGAACACTGACAGGGGCCGTGAAACGAGCTACACTGGCCCGCTTCTATTTCGATCAAGCTGGCGAGTGGATCGAGCGCGCCGTGGCCCTGGCTCTCGCTCTGCATCGCGAGAAACAATACGACGCTGTAGCCAGTTCCGGGCCACCACACATGGTACACCTCGCAGCTAGGCGCGTGGCGCGCTTTCTCGGCCTGCCGTTCCTCGCCGACCTTCGCGACCCGATCGCTTTCGACGAGGTGGTGCCACCTGACTTCGATGGCCCCGCCTGGCGCCAGGAGGTCCAGCGCTGGGAAAAAGTGGTGGTACGTGACGCAGACATCGTGGCGGCAAACACCGAAGAGGTACGGCGCCTCCTCGTCGAACGCTATCCAGACGCCGCAGCCCGTATCGTCACCGTGCGTAACGGGGCCGATAGCGACTTCGTGCCTCCCTACGTCGAAACCCCGACGTTCGTGCTAGCCCACACCGGAAGCATCTATTGGGGGAGAGATCCACGCCCGCTTCTCGAAGCAGCAGGACGTGTGGCGCAGCGATTGCGACCAGCGCCTAACGACTTCAGGGTGGTGTTCACTGGAGACATCAGTTACAACGGAACACCGCTGCAACCGCTGGCGGAGCACTGTGGACTAGGCCCCTACTTCGAGGCGCACCCACCTGTCCCCCGGAAAGAGGTGCTGCACCTGCTGGGCTCGGCATCCGTAGTGGTGACCCTTCCTCAGCCGCAATGGTATTCGATCCCCGCAAAACTTTACGAGTACGTGCAGCTCCGAGCTTGGGTTCTCGCCCTCTGCGAACCAGGGTCCGCAGTGCATTCTCTGCTGCAAGGCACCTCGGCTATCACCGTGTCGCCACGCGACGTGAATGCAATCGAAAAGGCGATCGAGTCGTGCTTCATCGCCTTCAAGAACTCGGGACGCCCAGCGCCCGTGAATTACGATGGGCGGTTCGACAGATCGCACCAGGCAACCAAGCTGTTCGACGCACTCGAAAACGCCTCGCTTCGCAAGCGTTGAACTGGAGTGGGTAAACCTGCCCGCTGACTGCTGACGCATGGAACGCAAGAAGCTCGGCTTCCTGGCCGCGGGGCTTTCCACTGTACTCGTGCTGGCAGCAACCCTTTGGCCCATTCCCGACGCGGCACCTCAATCGGTGGGCTTCTGCATCCTTTGCGGCGACCTAGGGACGCTCGATTTCCTCAACAATCTCGCCCTGTTCGTCCCGTTGGGCACAGCACTGACCTGGGCAGGCTATTCCAGGAGTCGCGTTGTCCTGGCAGGCCTCCTTCTCTCGGCGCTAGTGGAGTCGCTGCAGTTCGCAGTACCGGGCCGAGATCCAGCAGTCGGGGACATAGTGGCCAACACGTTCGGTACATGGATGGGCGTGGCGTCGCCCGGCGTTCTTCGTTCGCTGACGCAAGCGCGAGGCGCCAGCGCGCAAAAGCTTCTTGCCATCTACTCCCTAGCCTTCGTCCTCCTGGTCGCGGGAATGGGCGTAATGGTCCGGCCCGACCTGCCACCACCACCGAACCTTTACGGGCAGATCGCCCCGGCCCGGCGAGACCTGGCACCGTTTCCGGGCCCCATCGAACAGGTGAATTTCGCAAACACACCCTTGCATAACGACCGCCTCCATATCGACCGGCGGCAGGCAACGGAGTTACTGTCCCGCGGATATACGTTCGCGGCCGACATTCGAGGTACACGGCTGCCGCGAGGAAAGCGCACCGCCATCGCTAGGGTTGTGGGTGACCGGGCGGAGTTCGCCATGCTGGGCGTGCAAGACACTTGTATACTCTATAGACAGCGGTTGGTCTCGGCGCGGCTGCGACTCCGCGGAGTCACGATCGGCGCCTGCCACCCAGCGACTGTCGCTCCACAACACTTGCGCATCGTGGCTGGTTATTCGGGAGATTCGTTGTACGTAAGAGGAATGGGTACTGACGTCGACTTCGGGTTCGCAATCACACTGTCTGCCGGTTTAGGGTGGGTTGCCTTTCTGCCCCGAGACCTGCCGCTCACGGGATGGGAGCAAAAGGTGGCGTTCCTGTTGTTCGGGTGCCTTGGCCTACCTCTCGGCTTCTTGGCCTTGCGATCGCTGCAGAGCCGAGCGGAGCGATCTCACCCCACGCTAACCATCCTGGTCGTAGTGGCTGCTCTATACGTGGCCCTGTCGGTCGTGCCCGCGCTGATGGGAGTTCCCAACCCAGGTACTGCGGCCATCAGTGGTACGATGGCCGGTGTGCTCGTTGGGTTTCTAGCGCAACGACTCCCTTATCGATTGCGATAGAGTCAGAGGTCGAATGCTCGACGCCTACCCAGGTTCGGTACCTCCTCGCCGAGATCGTGCAAGCGGCGCGTACGCAGGCTCACGCGGTGCGGCACTACGCAGCCTCTTCTGGCTCTTTGCGGGACCGCGCATAGCCAGTAGCGCCGTTCAAGTACTGCTGCTATCGGCAATCGGCGCAGTCGTGTCCTTCGCAGTTCAAGTCATTCTGGCACGTTCGCTCGGAGCGTCTGCATTCGGTATCTACCTCGTAGCCCTTGCCGCGATGAACGTTGCCGTTCTTCCCGCCAAGACCGAAATGGACTCGGCTGCCCTGCGTTACGTCGCAGCATACCTGGCGGACGAGCGGTGGGACCTCCTGCGTGGCTTCGTGCACGCTAGCAGGCGCTGGGTGTTGGGACTGAGCATCGCCGTAGCTACCATCGGCCTGCTGATTGTACTCTGGCTCGGCCTGGGTCGAGTGTCGGGCGTTGTGGAGGCTAGGCGGCCGCTGGTGTTGGCGTGCCTGCTGCTCTTCCCCACGGTGTTTCTCATTACCAATTCGGCAATACTCCAGGCCCTCGGCTGGTATACCAAGGCCCAGCTCCCACAGCAGCTCATTCGTCCCCTAGCGTTTGGCTTGTTGCTGCTAGCGCTGCCATCCGTGGTGGCCAGACCGCTCACGCCGGATTGGGCACTCGGCGCCAACCTGGTAGCCAGTCTCTTAGCGCTTGCAGTCGCCGAGCGTTGGCTCCGTAGTGCTCTGCCCGCGGAGTTGGAATATTCTCACCCGGCATACGCAGCCACCGACTGGTGG
>DATMBI010000104.1:0-3864 GCA_035559375.1 Gemmatimonadaceae bacterium
CACGTCCGGCGAACGGCGAGGTGTTCACCTGGAAGTCGACCGAGATCGTCGGCTCTTCCACAGCGATCCCTGGAAGTCGCTCCTGGCACTGCACATCGGATATGGTGAGTCCGATCTCTACCCCCTCTAGGCCAGCCAACGCCACTATATCGCCCGCTGCCGCAGCCTCGACCTCGACTCGCTCCAACCCCTCGTAGCCGTAGATCTTGGTGACCCGCGCGATCTCCACTGGCCGGGCAGAGTCCAGTGGGAGGAGCGCAACTTGGCTCCCTACCCGCAGGGTACCGCGTTCGATGCGTCCGATGGCCAGCCGTCCGAGATACGGCGAATGGTCCAGGGTCGACACTAGCATCTGCAAGGGGGCCTGGCTATCGGAAGGTGGAGGTGGCACATGTTCGACTATCGCCTGGAACAGCGGCACCAAGTCCACCCCCGTTTTCGACAGGTCAGCTGTAGCGGTTCCAAGCCGAGCCGAGGCGTACAGCACCGGCGCTTCCAGTTGCGCTGCATCCGCCTCCAGCTCGATGAAGAGATCGAGCACTTCGTCGTGTACTCGCCACGGTTCAGCGCCAGGACGGTCTATCTTGTTGATGACCACGATCGGCGTGCGACCCAGCTCCAGAGCCTTGCGCAGTACGAAGCGCGTCTGCGGCATGGGTCCGTCGAACGCGTCCACAACCAGCAGCACCCCATCCACCATGCGCATGATGCGTTCCACCTCGCCCCCGAAGTCGGCGTGTCCTGGCGTGTCCACGATGTTGATCTTGGTACCGCGCCAGCGCACGGACGTATTCTTGGCGAGGATGGTGATGCCGCGCTCCCGCTCCAGTGGGTTGGAGTCCAGCACACGCTCCTCAACGACCTGGTTCTCGCGGAAGACGCCAGTCTGTCTCAGCATCTGATCCACGAGTGTGGTCTTGCCGTGGTCTACGTGTGCTATGATGGCGACGTTACGAATGCCCATGGCGCCAGAAGTATAAACGCTCCGAAGCCGCAAGTGTTGCCGCGCCCAGCGGCTAGCGGCACGACGCAACTAGCCGCATCGAATCGACAACTCATGGATGCGTGTCACGGCACATTTCGCGGGTTTCGAGCTGCACGGTGACGTGACCGATCCCCAGGCGGCCCATAGCGGCAACAGCATCCTCGAGAACTCGCTGGGTATCGCTCTCGGGTCGTACCACGGCATGCGCACTCATTGCCACGACACCCGACGTGACGCTCCATACGTGGAGATCGTGCACCGATTCCACGCCGGCGATGGACTCGAGTTCGCGACGTACGGCTCCGAGCGATATGTGGGCCGGTGTCGCTTCCAGCAGTATGTCCACCGACTCGCGCACCAGCCGCCAGCCAGACCGAATGACCAACAACGTCACGAAGAGCGAGGCCAGTGGGTCCGCAGCGTTCCAGCCGGTCCAGCGGATCACCAGCGCGGCCACTACGGTTCCCACGGACCCCAAGAGGTCACCGATCACGTGGAGATAGGCGCCACGTGCGTTGAGACTGTGGCGGTGCACAGGATGCAGTACCCACGCAGCCACAGCGTTGACGACCAAGCCACCTATGGCCACTAGGAGCATGAGCCCGCCTGCCACCGGCTGCGGCTCTCTAAGCCGTTCTATTGCCTCCCACACGATGGCCGCAGCGGCCACCAACAGAACGGATCCGTTGATCAGCGCGGCCAGTATCTCCCAGCGCAGGTAACCGTATGTCTTCTCGGGAGTGGCCGGCTGACGGCTGAACCAAACCACGAACAAGGACAAGGCCAGCGCACCCACATCGGTGAGCATGTGCCCAGCGTCCGCTAGTAGCGCTAGGGAGTTCGCCAACACGCCACCCACGACTTCTGCGACCAGAAACGTCGCCGTGAGAAGCAACGCCAGCCGCAGCCGCGCGAGCTGCGCGCTGTTGTCGGCGTGGAAGTGGCCGTGTGAGTGACCGTGGCGATGGTCCGTGTGCATCAGCTGAGCACCTTCCGGCGCCGCACGATGTCGGCACACAGCCGCAATGCGCGCACCATACTGGACGGATCGGCAAGACCCTTCCCCGCGATGTCCAGTGCGGTTCCGTGGTCTGGCGAAGTGCGGGGAAATGGGAGGCCGAGGGTGACGTTTACCGCCGCACCGAAGGAGGCGACCTTGATGGCAACCATACCTACGTCGTGGTACGGCGCGATCACAGCGTCGAACTCTCCCCGCAGCGCGCGTACGAAAACGGTGTCAGCAGGAAACGGTCCTGCTATCCCAGCGGCATGTGCTGCGGGGCGGAGCAGCTCGTCGTCTTCGCGACCGAAGCGTCCCTGGTCGCCGGCATGGGGGTTGAGCGCGCAAAGCGCTAGTCGCGGCTCCGCAATTCCGAACCAGGCACTGAGACCGGCACGCGTTCCTTGCGCAACCCGCACGATGAGTTCGGGCGTCAGCGTTTCGAATACCCGACGCAGGGGGATGTGAGTCGTAGCGAGTGCCACACGCAGGCGCTCCGACGCTAGCATCATCACCGTTTGGCTGCCGGTTAACGCAGCCAGCATCTCGGTGTGCCCTGGGAAATCGTAGCCACCCTGGAGTAGTGCGGCCTTGTCCAGCGGTGCCGTTACGATGCCGCCGACCTCGCCCGCTAGCGCCAACTCCACAGCGCGCACAACCGCCCTCCCAGCCAGCTTGCCCGCCGAGGCGGCGCCACCCTGTGGATCCCAGTCTCCGATCGGCTCGTCCGGCTGTACTTCGGTTCCCCGCGGACCTACCACCAGGCACTCGCAAGCCAACCTGACATCAGGATCCCGGAGAGCAGCTGCGACGATTTCAGGTCCGATTCCGCGAGGATCGCCCAACGTTACAGCAATACGCGGGCGCCAGCCGGAGCTGTCGCTACCCGCGCTCTCCCGGGAAGGGAAGGATCCGGACATAGGTTTCCTTCTTCAACTGATCCAGTAGCCTGCGAAACGCCTTCTCCTGGCTCAGCGATTCTCTGATCCGCTCGCGAAGATCCTGGATGGAGTACTCGCCCTCCTCGACTACGCCGGTGATCTGGGCGATAACGAACTTGGGCACGCCGCGCTGGCGATCCTCGATGGCAAACGGCCCGGCGAAATCGCCAGCACCCTTTCCCTCGAACGCTTTTGCATAGGACTCCGGGAGTCGCTGGCGCTCGAACGGTTCGAAGCTTCCCTCCAGTTCGGTGCGATCGTGAAAGCGCTTGACCAAGGTGTCGAACGGTGTGCCCCTCTTCCACAGCTCGAGGACGCTATCGGCTAGGGCCCGCGCTCGCACGACATCGGACGAATCGAAGCGCGGTTTGATCAGGATGTGGCGAGCCTTGACCTCGGAAGGGCGGACGCGGTCGACCTTGATTATGTGGAAGCCGTAGATCGTTTCCACCACGGGACTGACCTGGCCGGGCGCGAGCGCGAACATCATGCGATCGAATTCCGGCACCATCTGATCGCGCCGGTTCCAACCCAGGTCGCCTCCCTGGTCTTTGGTTTCCGTGTCCATGGACTCGCGGCGGGCGAGTTGTTCGAAGTCAGCGCCCCTCCGGATTTCCGCGAGCAGCGACTCGGCCTTCGCGCGGGCCGCTGCTTTGGCCTCGGCCGAGGCCTGGGTGGCGATCACGATCTGGCGGAAGGTCACTGCCGGGGGACGCCGCGGCAAGCGATCGCGATTGCGCTCGAAAGCCTCGGTCACCTCCTCGTCGCTGACTGCAACCGCGATCATCTTCCCCTCGCGCTGGTACTTCTGTACCAGTCGCTGCTGCAGTTCGCGTCGCCGCGCTTGGTCCATCAGCCAGCGGCGGTATTCCTCTTGCGTGCCGAATCCAGCGTTCCTGAGCGCGGTGAAGAACTCCTGATCGTTACGAAAGTTTCCC
>DATMBI010000105.1:0-5686 GCA_035559375.1 Gemmatimonadaceae bacterium
GACAGAGGGACACCACACGCACGGCCGCGCGCGCTACCCCACTGCGCGGCACCACGTCCTGCTGGGCACTCACCGTCGCAGCCGCTCGAGTTCGGCGTTGACCAGCGCCACGTTGAAGCCCAAGGCACCGGACCCGACACCGTCGAGAAGCGGCGGCGCGCTATTCTCCCAGTCCGAAACGCCTCCGCTGGGCCCACCACTGCGCCATTCCTCGTAGGCCCACGGTCCTCCTATGTCTACTGGAGGGGCGTTCCCCCATCCACCGAGGCACACAGGCGTTATCACCTCGTCGTCAGGCGGAAGAATCCGCTCCAGGACAAGCGTTAGGTTCCACGACTGGCCGTCGCCGTACTCGAACTCCAGCTGCGAGCCGCTGTCCGGAAGTAGCTGCCGTAGCCTCAAGGTTTCGACTCCCCTTCCGCAGTCGTCCTCCGCACCGGATGCAAAACGTTCCCTGTCGGTGCAAAAGGCAAAGGAACGGTTGGGCGGCCATCCCATAGCCACGGCGATAACGCGCGCCGTGCGCTCCAGGGTAGCGCCTGACGAGATGCGCAGCCGGCGCCACACCGGTGGCTCCACATCGCTGAGAGTCACCAGCAATTCATGGATGCGCGGAAGCGAGCGTCGACTGGAGCGCATGGGAGCTCTGTTTACAGTATCATCAGTATGCGCTACCTGACGCTAGGGCTTGCTCCCTGGCGAGGTCATTGAAGCGCCGGTCTCCGGTAGCAGAGGCGTTCCTCATGCGGGTTCGCCGGACTGGCAGCGAGGCGAGCGCGGAATATGTTGGTAGCGTAACCACCGCACCCACTTACCATGAACGCATCTTTTCTTCGTCGCTCCCCGATCGCGCGTTTCGCGCTCCGCACAGCTTGTTTTCTGGCAATCTTCTCGGTTGCTGCTGCTGCGCAGTCCACTCCTCTCTTCGAACTCGACTCGACGACCATCGCTGGGTTCCGGTGGAGGTCTATCGGTCCGGCCAACATGCAAGGTCGCATCGCGGACGTGGTCGGGATCCCTTCGCCGTCCAAGACATTCTTTGCGGCCGCTGCCACCGGAGGGATCTGGAAGTCCACTAACAACGGCGCAACATGGCGACCCGTCTTCGACAGCCATCGAGCCATCTCCATGGGCACTCTAGCGATAGCCCCATCCGATACAACGCAGGTATGGGCTGGCACTGGCGAACCCAACTCCCGCAACTCGATCTCGCCCGGTGGAGGCGTATACAAGTCCACCGACGGCGGGCTCACGTGGCAACTCATGGGTCTGGAAAAGACCGAGACCATCGGTCGCATAGCTGTTCATCCCACGAATCCCGATATCGTCTACGTTGCCGCGTTAGGCGCCATCTGGCGGTCCAATCCCGAGCGCGGTCTCTACAAGACCACCGACGGCGGGCGCACCTGGCAGCTCGTCAAGTTCGTTTCCGATCGTGCCGGCTTCATCGATGTAGCGCTCGACCCATCCAATCCAGACATCGTCTGGGCAGCTAGCTGGGAGCGAGTGCGTGGGCCCTACTTTCTCCGCTCCGGCGGACCAGGGTCAGCCCTCTGGAAATCCGTTGATGGTGGACGGACTTGGACCGAGATCAAGGGCGCAGGCTTCCCTGAGACGACGAAGGGTCGTATTTCGATCGCCATCGCTCCGTCCAATCCGCAGATCGTCTATGCGATGGTCGAAGCTGACACTGCTCCGAACACCGTCAAAGGCCGGCCACAGCAGGAACGTCCTAGCGGCCTCTATCGCTCCGAGGACGGCGGCAAGACTTGGACTCGTACCAGCAGCGCCAACACTCGGCCCTTTTACTATTCGCAAGTGCGGGTTCACCCCAAGAACCCCAACCGCGTGTACTGGTCGTCCACCCCTGTTCTCGTATCCAACGACGGGGGACGCACCGCTATGCAAGCTACAGTCGGAATTCACGTGGACCATCACGCTATGTGGATCGACCCAGTGGATCCCGACCGCATGATCGTGGGGAACGACGGTGGAGTCGCCATCTCCTTCGACCAGGGTGGCACGTACATCTTCCCGAACGTTTTCGCCATCGGTCAGTTCTACAACATCAGCTTCGACTTCTCGGTCCCGTACCGAGTGTGCGGCGGGCTGCAGGACAACGGCTCGTGGTGCGGTCCGAGTCGACGCAGACAGGGTCCGATCACCAACGCGATGTGGGCGTCGGTGGGTGGTGGCGACGGTTTCGTGACGCAGCAAGATCCCGTGGATCCCAACATCGTTTACGTCGAGTCTCAGGGCGGGAACATCAGTCGGGTCAACGTCGCCACGGGCGAACGCGTCTCGCTCGTCAAGCCGCAGTGGCGGCCGGTATACGACATGTGGGAGGACTCCATCCTGGTGGAGCAACTCGACACCACTGCCGCCCGCAGAGCGACGCAAAGCCGGCGTATCGCAGAATTCAGGGCTAGGCAGAGGTTAGATTCCGCCGCGCTTTCCCTACGGTGGAATTGGAACACCCCGTACTTCATCTCGCCCCACGATCCCAACACCCTTTACTTCGGCGCTAATCGGGTTCTCAAGAGCACCAAGCGCGGTGACGAGATGTTCTTCGTTTCGCCCGACCTAACGACGCAGGACACGATGAAGATCCGCATCTCGACCAGTGCTACGGGCGGCATTACACCTGACATTACCGGCGCGGAGACTTACTGCACCATCGTATCGCTGGCCGAATCCCCTATTAGGCCAGGCATCCTGTTCGCTGGGACCGACGACGGCAAGGTTTGGATCTCTTGGAACGACGGCGGCTCGTGGCAAGACCTTACCGGCCGCTTTCCCGGCGTCCCATCTGGCAGCTACGTAAGCAGAATAGAACCTTCGGCGCACGACTCGCTGACTTTTTACGTTACCTTCGACAACCACCGCAACGGCGATTTCACGCCGTATGTATTCACGACTACGGACGGCGGAAAGACTTTCCGCTCCATAGCGGCTAACTTGCCGACCGGAGGTCCAGATTTCGTACACGTGATTCGCGAGGACCCTTATAACCGCGATCTTCTCTTCGTCGGTACCGATTTAGGGGTCTACGTATCCGTCAACCGCGGCCGCTCCTGGCAGCGTTTCATGACAGGGTTGCCTACGGTGCCGGTACACGACCTCAAGATCCACCCCCGCGACCGCGAACTCATAGCTGGAACCCACGGTCGTTCTATCTGGGTAGTGGACATTGCCGCCCTCGAACAGATGACGCCGCAAGTTCTGGCCAGCGACGCCCATCTGTTCGTCCCTCCTGTTGCGTACCAGTTCGGGGACTCGCCAGTCGAGGGTCACTCCCCCGGACATATGGTGTTCGAAGCTCCCAGTCCACCGTACGGGGCGGTGTTGACGTACCGGTTGGCCAACCGGCAGGGCCAAGTGCGCATCGCAATTCTCGATGCGGCCGGCGATACACTGCAGATTCTCACTGGTCCAGGGAATCCAGGGATCAACCGGGTGGCATGGGCGTTCCAGGGTCCACCACCGCGCCGGCGACCGCTTACTCTTGCTCAACGCCGCGATTCTATCGCGCAGATGCAGCGGATTACCTTCGTCCTGGACTCCCTTGAGAAGGCGGGAACCAACGTCATGCTACTGGGAATCCTACGCCGGATAGTCGAGACGGGGGACGTGTCGTCGCTCGTGGCTGCCTTCGGGGGTGGCCGTGGTGGCGCAGCCGGCTTCGGACCGCCGCCGCCGTGGAACCCGCGGCCCGGCGAACAGCCGATGGCCGGAGGACGCGGCGCTGCGCCGGTCGGCATGGACGTGAACGCCCTGCAGCAAATGGCCCAGCTCTTCCAAATTCCTGGCCGACCTGCTACCGCGGGTGGCGGGCCGCTGGGAAGCTTGGGGTTCCTAGCCAATCTAGGAATCACACCGTCGTTCGGCGCCTTCGGCGGCTCCAGCCCAGCGGCAGTCCTGCCTGGCGATTACCTGGCCGTAATGACGGTGGGCGGCAGAACGTTCAGGCAGAAAATCCGAGTGGAGCGGTCTCCTGGCTTAGGCCGTTCCACTTACACGCTGACGTCGCCCATGCGGAACTAACGGCCATCGCGAGGGGGACGGCGCGGAGCAAACTTCTGGCCTGGTCTGGGGTATTCCGCGACCGCGGCTATTGCGGGACTCGGTGGTCCCTGGAATAGCCAGGTCGCTGGCTGCCAGTTTACCTTACCCGACGTGCCGGTCTGCTAACGCATATGGCTGTAACGAGATCTAGCAGAAGTCGCCGCTGCCGACTGGCCTCGCTGGTTCCGATGCTCCTACTGGCTAGCTCGCCGGTCATGTTCGGACCGACTCGGGCGCAGGAACGGGAGGCACGGCCGCCCTTGTTGGGGTCTGTCGCAGGCACCGTCTTCGACAGCGTCCATCAGGCTCCGCTCGTTGGGGCTCTCGTTATCGTGGAGAACACTACGCGTTCTGCGATTACCAACGGTTACGGCGGTTTCGCCATAGACAGTATTCCACCGGGCAGCTACCGCGTGAGGGTCGAGCATCCCTTCCTCGACTCCATCGGTGTCCAGATGCGGACTGGCGAGTTCAGCGTGGCAGAGGGCGAAACGAGGCATCTCGAGCTAGCCGTTCCATCCAGCGAGACCTTGGTAGCGATCTCCTGCCCACCCGCGCGGCGCAATTTGGGGCCCTCTGCTATCATCGGACGGCTTCTCGATGCTGACAGCGACGAGCCGGTGCAAGGTGCCCGCGTGTCGTACGCTTGGGCGGAGCTTTCGTTCGCGGCTGGGCTGAGGCGAGAGCCGCGCGTTCGTGACGCCGTCACGGGAGCGGACGGCGTTTTCCGGATCTGCGGCCTGCCGAGCGATGTCGAAGGCACGCTCCAGGCCGTCAAAGGCGGCGTATCCACAGCCGAGATTCGTGTGCGTATACAGGGTGAACCGCTTCTGGTGCAGGGATTACGTATCGGCAGCACTGTAACAGTGGTTCGCGACGACACCGCTCGCAGCACGCGAGATGCGGCTGGCGTCCAGCGCTTCTCGGCGCCGGTGATTCAGCGAGGCGAGGCAGTGCTGACGGGGCGAGTCGTTGCCGCGAATGGGCAGCCCATCGCGGGAGCCCGTGTGGACGTGGAGGGAACGCGCAGCGCCGCTCTCACTAACTCCAACGGCGAGTTCGTATTGCGTGATCTCCCCTCGGGTACCCAGCAGGTGTGGGCCCGTCAGTTGGGTTACGCCCCTGTTTCGGTGGCGGTGGAGCTCTCTACTAAAGCGCCGGCCAACGTGACCATTCGAATGTCGGAACCGGCGCAGGTTCTTCCATCCGTGACTGTGCAGGCCGAACGTGATGCGGGACTGGATCAGGTGGGCTTCACCGAGAGGAAGCGAGCCCTGTCGGGCTACTTCATCACCGGTGAAGAGGTCATGCAGCGCGGGCCCAACCTGCTCACCGATGTGATGCGAACCATCCCCATGTTACGAGTCGTGCCAGCTGGCAACAACGAGTACGTGGTGGAAAGCGCGCGTGCGCCGTTGTTGGGCGGAAACTGCGTTCGCTATTATCTGGATGGCGCGCCGTTCGAGGCGGTTTTTCCAGGCGATGTCGACCGCCTGATACCGCCGTGGAACGTCGGGGCCATGGAGGTCTACAGTGGCTCGTCGGCACCGGCGCAGTTCCAGATCGCCGGTGCGTCCAACTGCGTCATCGTGGTCATCTGGTCGAAGTTTCGTCTCGAACA
>DATMBI010000106.1:0-2983 GCA_035559375.1 Gemmatimonadaceae bacterium
CCGGCTCGAGCACCCCGCCGATCTGCGCGCCAGCACTGATATGGACGCGCGCACCGATCTGCGCACACGAACCCACCAATACGTGCGAGTCGAGCATGGTATCCGGCCCGACCCAGGCACCGACGTTCACGAACGCCGGCGGCATAACGACTACGCCCTTACCGAGGTACGCACCTCTGCGGATGGAGGTACCTCCGGGCACCACACGTACCCCGTCCGACGGCAGCACCTGGCGTGGGGGAAGAGTGTGCTTCTCTACGAAATTGAACGGCATCACTTGCCACTCGAACGTGCCGCGCAGGCGCGGCGTCATATCCACCAGCTTACCGGCTCGAAAGGCCAGTAGAATGCCTTGCTTCACCCAGGGGACCGGCCGCCACCGTCCATCGACGTTCCGAAACGCCGCACGTACGCTCCCCACCTCCAAGGCGTCGAGGAGCGAAGCGATCAGCAGGTCGGTATGCGGTGGAACCGTGGCTGACGCGGAAAGTCTCGCCAGCTCCGAAATACCCCTCTCCAGATCGAGAAGCGTAAAGCTGCTCATGCGGGCAGCGCTCCAGCAGAGACCAATGCTTGGCGTACCACTCCTACATGGCGATCGGCAAGCGGAACCAGCGGCAACCTCAGCACGTTTTCGACGAGGCCCATCATGTGTAGCGCGGCCTTGACGGGAATCGGATTGGATTCCACGAAAGCGGCCACCATCCACGGCTGGAGCTTGCGTTGGATGGTTCGCGCAGCCGCGTAGTCGTCTGCTGCGCATGCATCGACGAGCTCAGCCACGGCGCGCGGCGTAGCGTTGCTAGCGACCGAAATCACCCCGTCTCCACCCAACGCCATCACAGGTACGGTCAGGAGATCGTCACCGGACAACACCGAGAATCCTGGGGGCCTCTGCCTGATGATCTCCGCTATCTGCGCGAGATTTCCCGACGCCTCCTTGACGCCCACTACGTTCGGCAGGTCGGCCAACTCCAAGAGGGTATTTGCCTCGACGTTACACGCTGTGCGCCCAGGCACGTTGTAGACCACGATCGGCAGATCCACGGCCTCAGCAATAGCTCGAAAGTGCGCCACTATACCGCGCTGCGGTGGCTTGTTGTACATGGGCGACACATGCAGAAGATGAGTAGCCCCTGCAGCCTGCATCTCGCGGGAAATCGCAATGGCGCGCGCTGTGTCATTGGCGCCCGCACCGGCCACCACCGGCACCCGCCCCGCTGCAACCTCGACCGTGATCTCGACCACGCGGCGATGCTCGGCGAGCGTCAGAGTGGCAGCCTCTCCTGTGGATCCGCACGGTACGAGGAAATGCACCCCCTCTGCGATTTGCCATTCCACTAGGCGTCTCAATGCACCCTCGTCCACACTCCCGTCCGCGCGGAAGGGGGTCACCAACGCAGTACCGCATCCTCTCAGGAAACTAGAATTCATGCCGGCCGGATTCGAGCAAGATGTCTTTGACAGTGTAAACCCCGGCGCGTCCCCGCATCCACTCTGCAGCCACCAAAGCCCCGACAGCGAATACGCGGCGATCGCGCACTTCATGTACGAGGCGCAGCGATTCGTAAAGGCTATCGAAGAGCACTTCGTGGGTCCCGGGAACGTGCCCTAATCTTACACTAGTGACCGGGACCTCCTTACCTAAAGCTGCCGCGATTTCGTCCGCCAGCACTGCAGCTGTGCCGGAAGGTGCGTCTTTCTTGGCACGGTGGTGCGTCTCGACCACATGGACATCCCAGTCGCGTGCAGCCAACAACTTGCCCATGGCTGCGGCCGCCAAGGAGAGGAGGTGAGCACCGAGCGAAAAGTTGGCGCCGTAGAGCATCCCACCACCTAGGCGCCGCACTTCGCCCGCCACGCGATCCAGGTGGACATACCAACCGGTGGTCCCCACCACAACCGGGATCCCGGCCCTGGCACAGGCAACGATGTTCGCCGGCGCAGCAGTCGGCTCCGTGAATTCGACAGCCACGTCTGGCCCACCGAGTTGCACTCGATCGATTCCGCTTCCCCCAGCGTTCCGCGACGCACCGAGCACGGCCGTCACCGTCCAACCCCTCTCCTCGGCCAGAGCAGCAACCGCACGGCCCATCTTGCCATCGCCGATCACTGCGAGTCGCATCCTCAGCAGTCGTCCTCTGGGAAAAATGCTGAATGCAGCGCCTGAATCGCTGGAGGCACCAGATCTCCGTCCACCAACACTGTCAAGTTGATACCGCTGGCGCTCAGGGAGAGCATATATAGGGGAATATCCTTCAGGGCGGACAGTGCGCGGGCCATGGAAGCGCCGCTACGCCCCACACCGCGGCCCACTATCGCAACGATGCCTCGATTGCGCTCCACAGTCACGTCGCCAAGCTGCCTGAGGTCCGCCACGACTGCATCGAGGTGACGAGCGTCGTCCACGGTCACACTTACACTGACTTCCGACGTAGCCACGACGTCCACCGACGTGCGATGACGATCGAAAGTTTCGAAGACACGCCTCAAAAAGCCATGGGCGAGCAACATGCGAGGAGAACGGATCTTTACCACAGTGACGTTGCTTTTCCCCGCGATTGCAGTAACCTCGCGCTCAGGAGCGTCGTAGGTGATCAACGTTCCCAGCCCTTGTGGCCGGCGCGAGTTGAGTACGCATACAGGAATCCCCAACCGCACGGCCGGAGCCACAGTGGCTGGGTGCAGCACTTTGGCACCGAACGAAGCCAGCTCGCTCGCCTCGTCGAACGACAGGCGGTCCACGAGTCTGGCGGTCGGTACTAGCCTCGGATCCGCTGTGAGCATGCCATCGACGTCGGTCCAAATCTCGATCGACTCCGCGCCTAACGCCGCACCCAGAAGAGCGGCGGTGTAATCACTGCCACCCCTCCCCAGCGTTGTTACCACACCGGAAGGCGTGGCACCCACGAAGCCGCCGACCACGGGAACTACGCCCCGGGCAAGGAGTGGCTTCAGGATCCGCGAGGCAGCTTCGGCAATC
>DATMBI010000107.1:0-2670 GCA_035559375.1 Gemmatimonadaceae bacterium
CGCGGTGCTGGGGGAGGAGCTCCGACACCGGCTGGTGCCGTCGGAGCGGCCCGACCTCCTGGCGGACGCGTGGCGCCGGGCCCTCTGTCGGGCGGACGAGCGGGTCAGGGACGGCGAGCGGGCCCGACGGCGCGTGATGCGCGAGTTCAGCCTCGAGGCGATGGTGCGGGCCTACGAGGCGCTGTACCTGGCGGGCCTGCGTCGGTAGCCTCCCCCGGGGTAAGTTGGTGCGATACGCTAACGGAGAATGGCGGGGCGGGGCCCTGGGTCCGAGCGTGACGGCCCTCGAGCGGTTCGAGCGGTGGCGGCACTAGACTGGATCGAGAGGGGCATGATGGCATCCGGAGTCGATCGACCGATTTTCATCATTGGAGTCGGGCGGAGCGGCTCGACCGCGTTCCACCAGGTACTGTCCGCCCATCCAGCCGTCGCGTGGCTCTCGCGTCTCTCGGATCTGTGTCCCAGCCGCCCGTCCTGGACACGCTGTCAGATGCGAGTCCTTGATGTCCCGATCTTGGGCTCAGTGTTTCAGCGGATCTACGAGCCCTCGGAAGCGTACCGGTTTTGGGACTACCATTGCCGTGGATTCAGCGTCCCTTGTCGGGACCTGCGAGCGGACGATGTGACCGAGCGGGTGAGGGTACACTTGCCGCGCGTGCTCGCTGGCGTGACGACATCTCGTCGGCGCAGGATCCTCATCAAGATCACTGGTTGGCCGCGCGTCCGCTTCCTTTACGAACTGTTTCCCGACGCGAGGTTCATTCATGTGCTGCGCGACGGGCGGGCAGTGGTCAACTCCCTGATCAACGTGGACTGGTGGTTCGGATGGGCCGGCCCCCAGCGTTGGGTTTGGGGTGATCTGAGCCCAGCACAGCAAGCAGAATGGGAGCGACACTGCCGGTCGTTCGTAGCCCTGGCCGCTATTCAGTGGAAACTGTTGATGGACGCGATGGAGGAAGCCACGCGTGGTCTCTCGCCCCGGCAGCTCCTGACGATCCGATACGAGGACCTCTGCGCCGACCCGGAGGGGGCGTTCCGCCAAGCCGTCGCTTTCTGTGAGCTCGACTACCCTCCCGTCTTCGGGGCGGCAGTGCGGCGGGCGCGGCTCCGCAGCGAGAACGACAAGTGGCGGCAGGACCTTACCGCGGACCAGCAGCGGGTCCTCCACGAAGTGCTTGGTGAGTACCTGGCACGCTATGGCTATGCCTGACATAACGATTGCCGAAGGTCAGGGCCGGCTTCGGGTCGTGATCCTGAGCTGCGGGGAACTCGGATCCACCGTGGCTACCAACCTGGCGGCCGTGCCCAGCGTGGACGTGGTCGCCTTGGTCACCACCCCTTACAGTCGGCAACGGCTCTCCTTGTCGCGGAAACTGCGCCAAACCCTACGTTCTGAGGGGGTGCCGGGACTCGTTCGGGCAGTAGGGCGGCGCTTTGCACGGATTGCATCACCGCGGACTGAGGCTGTGCAGCCAACTCCCTCGGCAGAGGTAGGTTGTCCGTGGCTTCGGTTCCAGGACTTTCACGAGCCGTCGTGCCTGGCGACGCTTCGGCGACTTCACCCGGACCTTGGGGTCGTGGTAGGCACCTATATTCTTCGACCCGAGGTGTTCACGATCCCCCGGCTTGGGTCAATCAACCTTCATATGGGCAAGGTTCCGGAGTACCGAGGTGCGGCGCCAGCTTTCTGGGAGCTGTACAACGGCGAGCAGGAAGTGGGTGTCACGATTCACTGGATTGAAACCACCCTAGATGCAGGAAGGGTGATTCGGCAGGAGACGTACCCCCTGGATCCGGCACCAGCGACTGATCCTGTGGCCTATATCGAGCAGTACCGTCGAGACACGCTGCGGCCCCAGGGCGTGCGGCTCATGGTAGAGGCGGTCGCGATGGTGGCAGCAGGCCAAGGAGCTGGCCAACCGCAGGATGATTCAAGGGCTCGAACGTACCGCAGTCCGACTTATCGGGACATCCGGGAACTGAGGCGCCGGGTGCGTGCGCGGCGGGCCGAACTGGAGGTGGCATGAGACGGCAGGTCAAGGCGCTGCTCGGCAGGCTGGCATACACGGGCGGGGCGCAGCGGCTGCTGCTGCGTGACAAAGCGCTCATCGTCCTGTTTCACCGGGTGGACGACCGCCTGCCAGGCAACCCGATCAGCTGCACGTCCGGGGAGTTCCGCGCCTACTGCGAGTTCTTCGCACGCCACTTCCGGGTTGTGTCGTTGGGCGAACTGCTAGGGCGCCTCGCCCGCGGGGCGGACATCAGCCATCATCTCGTGATCACGTTCGACGACGGCTACCGGGACAACTGCGAAGTGGCGGCGCCGGAACTCCTGCGGCTGGGGTTGCCGGCCTGCTTCTTCATCGCCACGGGCTTCATCGGAACGAAGCGCGTCCCGTGGTGGGACGCCGAGCGTGGTATTGAGTCCGAGTGGATGAGCTGGGAGCAGGTGCGATTCCTGCACCGACAGGGGTTCGAGATCGGGGCCCACACCCGCAACCACGTCGATCTCGGAATCGTGTCGGGCGACGAGGCGCGCGAGGAGATCGAGGGCTCGCGGCGGCGGTTGGAGGCGGAGCTCGGCAGCGAGGTCCGCTATTTCAGTTATCCCTTCGGCCGCCGGGAGCAGCTGACCGACGAAAACCGGCAGCTCGTGCGGGCCTGCGGCTT
>DATMBI010000108.1:0-3256 GCA_035559375.1 Gemmatimonadaceae bacterium
AGCGGCCACGGCGGGCGCCCGAGCGTCCGTATCCATGCGGCGAAGAGGACGGAATTGTCATGGCAGGTCTCCAGTGTGGGCGGCAGTTGCGTCCGCATGAGGAAGGAGGTGCGTTCCGAGAAGCGCCTCCAACTTGGTCCAATACTTGGCTTCCTCGGCGCGTAAAGACACCGATTCCCGCCGGAAGCGTAGTAACGCTTCGAAGGCATCGAGCAGCGTCATGAAATCCACCTGCCCCACCTTGTACGAGGCCAGTGCCGACACCAGGTTGGCTTCGGCCTGCGGCAGGACAGTCGTGCTATAAAGCGTCCACAGATGGCGGTTGTGCTCCACGTGGGCGTAGACTTCCGCTACTTCCGCCCTCGTCTCGGCCCGCATAGCGTCGACCTCTGCCCGCACCATCGCCAGCTCAGCTGCCGCTTCCTCCCGCTCCCGCAGTTGGCGGCGTGTGGCGAAGAGCGGTAACGACGCCCCGACCATGAAACTCACCATCCTTTCCGGACGACCGTCCATACTGCGCTGGCCGTACTGTAGTCCCACTTGCAGGTCGGGCCACAACGACCGACGCGCCAGCTCCAATCCCGTAGCTGCAGCTCGCTCCTCGCGCTCGCTGGCCCGTATCGCTGGTCGCGAGCGATCCGCCCGCTCCAATAGCTGCTCCAGCGATGGCAGGTCGGCGGGGAGCTCCACCGACTGGGTAGGCGCGAGCGGCGAAGCTGGCGGCCGATTCATGAGGGCATTGAGTCGCGCGGCCATAACCTGGCGCATCGCTCGCATGGCTAGAGTGTCCTCCTGCATACGGGAGAGCTCCACCTGCGCCCTCAGCACGTCGGCTTGGCGCCCCTCGCCGACCTCGTACATCGCAGCGGTCGCTGCAGCTATGTCCTCCAGGAGCCGCAGCGACTCGCGGGAGATCCGCAGGCGCTCTTCCACTGCGTAGAGGTCGAGGTATACTTCGGCCGCCTCCGCTTTCAGCTTCCACGACAATTCCTCGGCGCGCAGTTCGACCGCAGACGCTCGCTCCCGAGCCCCATCCGCCGAGAGGCTGAGCTTCCCCGCCAGGGGGAGCATCTGCATCACCTGCACCTGGAACATTCCCAGCGGCGCCATCGGCCCCAGTGTCGTTGCCGAGTAGTTCATGGCGCCGATCTGAAGCTCCGGATCCGGGGGCACACCCGACGAAGCGGCACGCGCGAGGGCAGCGCGCACCCGAGACCGACTAGCCGCCAACATGGGATTGTCACGCAAAACTGCTTCGTAGACCTCCTCGAGGCGCAGATGCTGCGCTGTTCCCCTCTGTGCCCGTACCGGAGCAGGGAGGGCAGCCAGCCCCGACAAGGCGATCGCTGCGAACACCGCCAACGAAGCAGCTCGCGCAACCGAGCGTTGCACGTCGTAGATCATCGTTAGGTACAGTTGGAGTACAGTTTCCGCTTACCCGCTTGCCCGCAGTGCAGCATCCGGGTAGGAACGAACGAGCCGTGACGCACCCAGCGTACGCTCCGGCGACGTGCGTTGGAGGTGTCGCTACGCGCAGCTAGGTGCTACTGCCTGGGGAAGAAAGTCAGGCTCTGGGAGGAGGAACTGCCGGTTCGATGCTCGTGCCGGCGAGTCGCTGCCACGCAGTTACGACGGCAGCGAAACGAATCGAACGAGGGGAGTCTTCTGCACCCAGCAAGGGGCATGCAACGACAGAATGACAGGACGAAATGCCGTCGCACGTAGCAAGGTGCTGATCACCTAATGGGCAACTGCCGTTCGGCAACGAGTTGCGGTCGCCCTTAGGTACCGTGTCGTTGCCATGACATGGGGAATGCGACGGCGCCCTCTCGAGCGGCGAGGCCGCGGCCGACACGGTGCCATCGAACCCGGGGTGCCCCAGGCTTCCACAGGGAGAGCTCCCGCTCCACAGCATTAGCGGGAGGAGCGCGATCTCCAGCACCAGAGCTACCGCTCTCCGTCCTGTCACCTTTCGCAGCCTCAGCGTATCTCGAACGTCAGCGACGCCCACTTGGACTCGTAATCTATGGAGTCGCTGGCGATGCGTGCCATGTGTATGAACTTCACGTACCACTGACCAACACCGACCACCAACTTGCCCTCCCCTGCCTGGTCTGTTCGTAGAGAGCGCTGCGCCAATCGGTTCCCTCGAGGCCCGCGTCCTCCGTACAGCACGTACTGATTGGCTATCGGTTGTCCGTCCACCAGTACCCGAAATCTGAATGTCTGGCCTGGCCGCAGGGTGTAAGGGTTGTCCAGCGGAACGATCTCCGCCGGGTAGCCTAAGACGGAGTCCAGTCCTGCGCTACGCACCGCTCCCACTTGCAGTAGCGCCTTGACATGCTTCGAATAGCGCTCGCGGACCGGACGGTTCAGTTCACCCGACCTGCGCCTCGCATCGAGAATGTCGGGTACCCCGTCCGCTGCCAGGTACTCGTTGAACTCGTCGGCAGTCAAGCTCAGTGCGCGTGGCAAAGTCGAAACACCTATGACATAGGTTCCCGGTCCACCCACCCGCATCGATACGACGGCGGTGTCGCCGGCGGAGTGCCACACCCAGCTTTCCGGGCGGGGTGCATCGGCTGGCGCCAACAGTGAAAGCTCTCTCACCCGGTCGCGCGTTACGGCATTTTCGCTCGCACTGAAAGTACCGTTCAAGACAAGTAGGTTCACCGAAGAGCCTGGGCTCACGAAGAACGTCACGGGCTTGAGAAAGAGATCGTGGGCACTCAGCGCTGCCGCACTGACTGACAGCAGCAATAGTACGAAAGACACCTGCCACCTCCGGAAGCGACGCCGCCCAGCGCAGAAAGTAACAGGTACGCCCTCGGAGGCTTTCACCGGCGACATTGCAGTTCCATGAGGTGTAGCAGTTCCTCGTACATCGCCTCGGCTCGCTCGTCACCCGCACGAATGGCGGCAGTCGCGCAATGACGCAGGTGGTTGCGCATTAGTTCGCGACCGACTGACTTCAGCGCTTCCTGCACAGAGGCCAGCTGCGCGAGAATATCGGCACAGTAACGATCCTCGGCAACCATCCTCTGCAGGCCGCGAACCTGCCCTTCGATGCGCCGCAGCCGCGCCAAGTTGCGCTGCTTCAGAGCGGGTTCGACAGCTATTGCCTTGCCCCCCGGCCGCACGTTTGCCACTGCACAACCGCACGCCGGGCCACGGCCGCGTACCGTGCCACCATTCGCGCGCTGCGGCTTGTCCTTCACCTCTCACCCCTAAAGCGCAGCAACCTCAACGAGTTGGC
>DATMBI010000109.1:0-11141 GCA_035559375.1 Gemmatimonadaceae bacterium
CGGACCCTTCTCAGGAGAAGCTTCCGTGTCCGAATCCCGTCAGAGCGCGCCGGAGCACGAACCGATCGGCATCGTCATTTCCCGCGGGCGGCACATCGTCACGCCGCCGCGGCTGTCGGCCTACATCTATGGATTGGAGGAGGAAGGCAGCGAGCCGAAGGTGGAGGCGAAGGTGGCCTAACACGCCGCCGCGGCCCCGACGCCAGAAAACAAGAAAGCCGGCGCAGTGCGCCGGCTTTCTTGTTGGGCCGACAGTTACTTCTTCTTCTTGCCGCCCTTCTTCGCGGCCTTCTTCTTCTTCGCAGCCATTTGTCTCTCCATGGAGAGGTGGTGAACGCCGGTCCAATCCCCCGGTGGATTGGTCGGCAGCAGCCGGACACTGCGATGCATCCGGCCGGTTCTGCGTGCCCAGTTCGGGCACAATTCTGCGACGAGCTAACCCTGGCCCTTCAGTTGTCAAACGCGTATCCGCATCACCGGTGCTCGCGCTACCGACGATCCAGACGCACGCCCGTTACTGCACAGAACAGTTTCTGCGCAGTCCATCGTGCCGCACTGCGAGACTGCTGACGCGCGGCAAACGACAAATGCGACTCGCGGGACCGCGAGGCGCATCTCGCTCTCGAGTGAAGTCGAATCTGTGATCTTATGCCGGAACGAGGGGAGGCGACACTGCCGCCGCGCGAGCGGCGTATCGAACTGACTTCCGGCAACGCTGAACGGTATGTACTCAAGCAGAGTGCTTACGTGCACGCGATGCGACGGAGCGAATTTAAGAACGCGCTCCAGAGCGCGCAATGCTCGCTAGCGAGCCGAGTTCGGTTTCTCAGGCGAGCGTGCTCGGCACTGGCAACACTGCAACGCTCTGCGCATATATGGGGTGCGGGGGCTGACGCTTTCAGGAGTCAACATCGGAGATCGCAAGCATGCCGACACTCAGCATCGATGGCCGGTCGGTTACGGTCCCTAGTGGCACCACTATTCTCGAGGCGGCTAGGACGTTGGGGATAGACATCCCGACGCTCTGCTGGTACCCCAAGCTCCCGGTGGTCGGCAACTGCCGCATCTGCTTGGTCAGCGTTGAAGGGAACCCCAAGCTAGTGCCCGCTTGTGCTACGCTCGCGGAGGAGGGGATGGTGGTCACGAGCGAGTCACAGGCTGCTGTGAAGAGCAGGCGGGGAGTTCTCAGCATGCTGCTGGAGCGATATCCCGTCGAGGAGATCCCTGCCGGCGGGTATCGCAACGAATTCGAGCGCTTGGTGCGGCGTTACGATGTGCCGACCGTGCGGCGCGCGGGGTTGCCGCTGCGCGGCGGCGACGAGCGCGACGGCGATCCGGTGATCAGGCACGACATGAGCCTTTGCATACTGTGCACTCGGTGCGTGCGCGCCTGCGAGGACATTCAGGTCGTGGGTGTCCTGGAAGTGGCACTGCGCGGCGATCACGCGGAGATCATCGTCGGCGCGGACGGCAACCCAGAACATGCCGGTTGCACGTGGTGCGGTGAGTGTGTGCGCGTCTGCCCCACCGGAGCCATTCACGACATCATCCCGATGGCGGTCCCGATGCCCGACGGCGAGGTCGTGGATCGCCCGCGCTCCACGCAAGTCGTTCCTGACAAGGTGGTGCGCAGCGTGTGTCCTTACTGCGGAGTGGGTTGCCAGATCGACCTAGAGGTCCGCGCCAATCGTGTGGTGCACGTGCGCAGTCCATGGATCGAGGAAAACACTCCCAACATCGGTTCGACCTGTGTGAAAGGGCGGTTCGGGTACGACTTCGTCCAGCATCGCGACCGGCTGCTGTATCCCCTCATTCGCCGTGGTTGGGTCAAACGTGGCGGCCAGTGGATTTACGATCCGGGGCACGACGGTGCACAACGCTGGAGCCGGCGTGGTGGGCCGTGGGACCTGGTGGCAGACGAGTCGCGCTCGCGCAAGCAGCGGCCTCGCACCAACCCGTTGGATCGTGCGCCCACCGGCGAGGGCCCGCTGGGCGACCCACGCGATCGCGTAGCCACCCCGCCCTCGTGGTACGAGCCCTTCCGCCGTGCTACGTGGGAAGAGGCCTTGGAGTTAGTAGCGCAACAGCTGCTGCGCATCCGAAACGAGTACGGTCCTTCGGCGCTCGCCGTGTTCCAATCGGCCAAGTGTACCAACGAGGAAAACTACCTGCTGCAGCGGCTCTTTCGCGGCGGGCTAGGCACCAACAACGTGGATCACTGCACGCGGCTCTGCCATTCCTCCTCGGTGTCAGCGATGCAGCGAGCCATGAACACCAGCGCCGCGTCGGGTTCGATGCGCGAGGTAGAACACGCTGCAGACGTGATCTTCCTTTTGGGCGCCAATACCACTGAGTCGCATCCGGTCTTCGGCGCGGCCATCAAGCGGGCGGTCAAGCGCGGGGCTACGCTCATCGTCTGTGATCCGCGGCGTATAGAACTCGCGGCTCGAGCCCACATTCACCTTCAGGCACTCCCGGGTACGGATGTCGCGCTGCTCAACGCCATGCTGAACCACATCCTGGCGTGCGGCCTGGAGAACACAGAGTTCATCGCCGCGCGTACTCGCAACTTCGAAGCCGTACGCGAGGCGGTGGCACCCTACACCCCGGAACGAGCCGAGGGGATTACAGGCGTGCCGGCCCATCTCATCAGGCGAGCTGCCGAGCTCTACGCTCGCGGGCCCCGTTCGTCCACACTCTGGGCGATGGGGCTGACGCAGCATCGCACCGGCACCGATATCGTTGCGGCGCTCCTCAATCTCATACTGGCCACTGGCATGATCGGGCGCTGGGGAGCCGCCATGATACCGATCCGCGGCCAGAACAACGTTCAGGGAGCGAGCGATGTGGGCGCGATCCCCATGTTCTATACGGACTACCAGACGGTGACGGATCCCGAGGTCCGGCATCGTTTCGCCAGTGCCTGGGGAGTCCCCGACGAACGAATCCCACTGGAGGTCGGACTCAAGGTCACGCAAGTGGTGGCCGACGGTAGCCCGGTGCGCGGCATGTACATCATGGGCGAGAACCCCATCCTTTCGGACCCCGAGGTGGCGCACGCCGAGGAGTGGTTCCGCAACCTGGAGTTCTTGGCGGTGCAGGATCTGTTTCTCACTGAAACAGCCCGCTACGCCGACGTCGTTCTTCCGGGCGCGTCGTTCGCCGAGAAGGACGGCACGTACGTGAATACGGAGCGCCGCATCCAGCTCGCGCACAAGGCAGTGGATCCGCCGGGCGAGGCACGGGGCGATCTGGAAATACTGATAGATCTCTCCAATCGCATCGGCTTGCATACACCGTTCCGCAACGCCGCGGAGGTAATGGACGAAATCGCGGCATTGACGCCTTCCTGGCGAGGGGTTTCGTACCGGAGGCTAGAGGAGACTGGTGGCCTGCAGTACCCCGTCCCGGACGCCAACCATCCCGGTACCGATTTTCTATTCGACGACCGCTTCCCTACTGCCGACGGCAAGGCACTGTTCGTGCCGGTGGAGTTCCTTCCGCCTGCGGAACTACCGGACGAGGAGTATCCGTTCCTCCTCAATACTGGGCGGCAGATGTATCACTGGCACACAGGCACCATGACCAGGCGCTCCTTCGCACTGGATGCACGGGAGCCGGGTCCGATCGTGGAACTCAACCCAGACGATGCGCGCGAGTTAGGTGTGCAGGACGGCGACGAGGTACTGGTGGCCTCTCGTCGCGGCGAAATAACGGTCTCGGTGCGGCTCTCCACGAGGGTGGCGAGACACCAGGTGTTCATCCCTATGCACTACCGCGAAGGGGCGGTGAACGTGCTCACCAACCCGGAACTCGACCCGTACGCGCACATACCGGAGTTCAAGGTCTGCGCAGTGAGAGTCACTCCTGTCGCGCAAGCGGCACGGCGCGATCTCTGACGCGTAGGGGCGGGCGCCGTTTCGAGTGTCGCTGGTTGCGAATCGCAACGGCTAGGAGAGAAATGGGCGTAGAAAAGTCGCTATTCGCTGCGTTGTGCGCCGCCATGCCGTTTTTCGCGGCCTGCGGGCTCTGGGACGACGACCTTCCTGATGTAGCGGTTTCCGTGTCGGTTGCGCCCGCTACAGTAACGTTAGGCGACACTGCGCGGATCGTCGTGGAGGTTCGCAACAGCGGTCTCGAAGACGTGACGGTTTGGCTCCCTGGGTGCAACATGGACTTTACGTTGCGTGCTGGATCAGGGACGGTCTACCATCCAGCCGAGCAGGTGGTCTGTCCGCTGATGCTCCGGCCGCCGGACACGCTGCGTCGCGGCGCGGTGTTGCGCTATCGGAACTTCAGCACAGGAGTGGCGATCGAGGCGGGGAGCGTCGGGGCTCCGGCCCTCCTTCCGCCCGGCTCCTACCGTGTGGAGGTAGCTGTGCAGGCGAGTCGGGGCGAAAGAGCACGCACTATCGTAGGCGGCGGCGCTGTCCTTACATTCTTGCCACGTTAGGGAGTACGAGGAGCGGGGCGTACAGCTAGGGAATTGGCATGGATCTGGGTCTGCGCGGGAGGGTGGCGCTCGTCACCGGTGCCTCTTCCGGTTTAGGGCTCGCTATCGCCAGGGAGCTGAGCCGCGAAGGTGCGGCGGTGGCCATGGTAGCGAGGCGTAGGCAGCTCCTGCAGGACGAAGCTCGTTCGATAGCCCAGGAGACGGGTGCAAAGGTGCTCCCGCTGGAAGGCGACGTCAGTCGTCCCGGCGAGGCACAGAGGCTGGTCGACGCTACGGTGCAAGCCTTGGGGGCGGTGGACGTACTGGTGGCCAATGCGGGCGGTCCGCCGAGTACGACTTTCGAGTCCACCAGCGAGGAGCAGTATCACGCTGCTCTGGAGCTCAACCTGATGGCCTCGATACGCTTGGCTCGGGCCGCGGTGCCGCTCATGCGGCAGCGGCGTTGGGGACGCGTGATCTTTCTCTCGTCCATAGCGGCAAAGCAGCCCATCCCGGGCCTCCTACTCTCGAACACAGCGCGCGCCGGTCTGCTCGGTTTCGCGAAAACGCTGGCCAACGAGGTGGCACGCGACAACGTACTGGTGAACACGGTTCTTCCGGGCCACTTCGACACGCCGCGAGCCTTGGAGTTAGCGCGCATGCGCGCGGAGCGGGAGGGACGGCCTGTGGAGGAGATACTGGCGGCACGGTTGGCTACCATCCCGTTAGGCAGAGCTGGGGATCCCCGCGAGTTCGCTGCGGTGGTGGCCTTTCTGGCCAGCGAGCGGGCCAGCTTCGTAACCGGCACGGTCCTACAGGTCGATGGCGGGACCGTGGCAACGATCTTCTGATCGGCGACCGGACCCCTTCCCTGCGCCAGTGCCTCTGACCACCTTTGGCGCGCGCGAGTGGCGCGCACCGAGATTCGCAAACTTCCGACACGAAACGTGAAAGCGCTGATCAAGGCCGCCCCGGGACCTGGGTTCGAGCTGCGCGATGTCCCGGAGCCGGTCATACAGGACAACGAAGTTCTCATTCGGGTACATCGCGCGGGCGTGTGCGGTACTGACGTCCACATATACAAGTGGGACTCCTGGGCTCAGAGTCGCTGCCGGCCGCCTTTTATCGTCGGACACGAGTTCGCCGGCGAGGTAGTAGAGGTGGGGAAGCTGGTGGGTGACGTGGCTGTAGGCGATCGAGTCACCGCGGAAGGGCACATAGTTTGCGGCCGTTGCCTCCTATGCCGTACGGGCAATTCCCACATCTGTCCCAACACGAGGATCATCGGCGTGGATCGCGACGGTTGCTTCGCGGAGTACATAGCCATGCCAGCGATCAATGTCTGGCATCTCAGCGACTCCATCTCCTACGACGTGGGCGGCATTCATGACCCGATGGGCAATGCTTTCCACACCGCGCTGACGGCTGAGATCCCTGGCGCAACGGTCCTGATAACGGGATGCGGTCCCATCGGACTGTTCGCGGCCGGCATCTGCAGGGCCGCTGGTGCGGCACGGATCGTCGCCTCCGACGTGAACGCACGCCGGCTGGAGTTGGCCCGTCGAATGGGCGCTCACGATGTCGTGCGGCCGGATGGAGTGGCCGACGCGGTGCGCCGAGCCACGGACGGCCTGGGGGTGGATGTAGTGCTGGAGATGTCCGGGGTGCCGGAAGCCATTCACCAGGCCTTCGCGATGGTGCGTGCAGGAGGACGCGTGCAGCTGCTTGGCATCCCTGCACGAAATATCGAAGTGGACCTCGCGGGCGAGATAATTTTCAAAGGCATAACGGTCTACGGGGTGATCGGCCGGAAGATGTACACGACCTGGCACCAGATGACCCGCTTTCTCATGTCAGGCGCGTTCGACCCGACACCGGTGATAACGCATCGTTTTGCCCTCGACGAGTTCGAGGACGCAATGCGGGTGATCGAGAGTGGCGAAGCGGGTAAGGTAATCCTGGAGCTATAGAGCGCCGGT
The DNA here is from genome assembly GCA_035559375.1 of Gemmatimonadaceae bacterium. Taxonomy (GTDB): domain Bacteria; phylum Gemmatimonadota; class Gemmatimonadetes; order Gemmatimonadales; family Gemmatimonadaceae; genus DATMBI01. Next base: position 6,412 of record DATMBI010000109.1, read on the forward strand.
TACAGTAGCGAAGGGGGAGGAAGTGCCTAACAGAACGTTTGTCGAGGAGCTACGCTCTAGCCTCGAAGAACTGAAACAGAACCGCGTCTACAAGCGACTCAACTACCTAGCCTCGCCGCAGGCAGCGAGAGTGCAGATGGAGGGACGAGGGGAGGTACTGATTCTCTCCTCCAACAACTACCTCGGCCTAAGCAACGAACCCGAGGTTGTGGCGGCTGGAATCGAAGGGCTTCACCGTTTCGGCGCGGGCACGGCGAGCGTGCGCTTCATTTGCGGGACGTTCACTGTTCATCGTGAGCTAGAGCAGGCACTGGCTCGTTTCGTGGGGTGCGAGGCCGCCCTCACGTACGTTTCATGCTGGAACGCCAACGAGGGGGTGACGCCCACGGTCATGGGTGAAGGCGACGTGGTTCTCTCGGACGAACTGAACCACGCCTCGATCATCGACTCGATCAGGTTGGCCAAGGCCATTACTCGCTGTACGAGTGTAGTCTACCGCCACGGCGACATGGACGACCTGCGGGAGAAGCTGGCTGCGCACCGCCACGCACGCCGCAGGCTGATATGGACGGACGGGGTGTTCTCGATGGAAGGCAGCATCTGCAAGCTCCCCCAAATCCTGGAGCTGGCACGAGAGTACGACGCTATCGTGGCCGTGGACGATTCCCACGCCACAGGAGTGCTGGGCCGCACTGGTCGTGGAACGGCGGAGCACTTCGGGGTGCTCGGCGAAGTGGACATAATCACTTCCACCCTCGGAAAGGCGTTAGGTGGAGCCGCTGGTGGCTTCGTAGCGGGCAGTGCCGAACTCTGCGACATGCTCACGCAGCGCTCGCGCCCACAGCTCTTTTCGAACGCCCTCCCCCCGACGGTAGCGGCTAGCGCCTTGGCTGCGGTCCGCTTCGCGGAAGCGCACCCCGAGCGAGTCCAGCGCTTGCGGGAAAACACGGCGTATTTCAGAGCTGCCATCGCCGAAGCCGGTTTCAGGCCGCTCGCGGGCGACACTCCGATCGTGCCCATCATCATCGGCGATACGGCCAAGGCTATGGAAATGAGCGACAGGCTTTTGGACGAAGGGGTATTCGTGACGGGCTTCGGTTATCCAGTGGTTCCCCACGGCACGGCTCGGGTGCGCTGTCAAATTTCGGCAGCTCACACTCGCGAGGACCTGGACTTCGCGGTAGCCGCATTCCGCAAGGTAGGCGCAGCGCTCGGGCTGCTGGGCGACTAGCGGTCCGAAGCGCTCCCTGTGATGCGGCTCACAGAAGTCGGCGCTGCGTGACCACCTCAGTCTACTCCTCGTCTCCACGGTGTGCCGCCGAGCGGCGGCGTGGCAGCCTGCTGACGGGCAGCCCTACACTTGTTCACTGTCACGAGCAAACGGCGAGGCTCAGCGTATGCGAATCAGCCGCACGATCTCCGGGGCCCTCTTCGGTCTGGTGCTTTTCGCTCCCCTGCTGGCAGCCCAGGGGAACGCGCTCGGCGATCGGTACTTCGAAAACTCGTGGTTCTGGGGGATCAACGGTGGTACCACGATGTTCACCGCCGGTGTGGACCGTAATGTGCGCGTCAATGCACCCACGCTGGGCGGTGAGTGGCTGATCACCCGCACTCGGATCGCGCTACGGCTAGCCGTCCAACAGGCGTTCTTCGAAAAGCAGGCGGCCATCTTCGACGCCAGCGCGGGCGGGATGAGGCCGGTCAACGTCAAGGACTGGCGGCGCTACGCGGCGGAGCTGTACGCCTTCCCCAAGGCGTTCGGCTCACTGCGTCCTTACGGCGGGATCGGTCTGGCCCTCAACGTGCTGCAGAACGCCGATCCGGCAGGCTCCTTCGAAAGCGAAGCCGCACTGGACTCGGCCCTCGCAGTGGTCCACGAAACCAGCTCGCGGGCCGCCTTCGTATTGACCGCCGGAACTCAGCTAGGTGTGGGACGCGCAGGGCTATTCCTGCAGGCCAGCACGATGCCCACGCGCAACAACTTTCTTTTCAGCCGCTCTAACTACACGGTCGTTCTCGAGGCTGGAGTGCGCTACAACTTCGGAAGCGCCATAGAGAAGTTCTGACCTCAGGAGCACCACCTAGAAGTTCCGAGCGCGCGCCGCGACTGCGGCTCTCATCGCGGCGTCCTTATTTCGCGCTCAGCAACGCCGCGGGAGACGTAGGGGTTACCTAGTTCGAAGAATCGCAGCGGCCAGTCCGCAGCGTGGCGTATGCCGATGCGTGGTGCCACGGCAATTCGCGAGCGAGCAGGCCGTGTACCTTCGAGGATCAGCAGCGGTCCCTGATAGAGCGGCATGCCGTTGAAGCGGCCGTCTATGCCCAGCGCCTGACATACTTTGCCGGGGCCGTTGGTGAGTTCTCGCAAGTCCGCTCGAGCGCGGCGCCTCTGCATCAACTCCACGCCTTCCAGCGGTTCGATCGCGCGGATCAATACAGCGCTGCCGTGGCCCTCCTCCCGCGTGACGGCGTTCACGCACCAGTGCATGCCGTAGATGAAATACACGTACGCCGTTCCCGGCGGCCCGTGCAGCGCCCGGTTGCGAGGAGTGATACCTCTAGCCGCGTGGCACGCAGGGTCGTGCGGACCCAGGTACGCTTCCGTTTCCACGATACGGCCGGCGGCCACACCCTCCGGCGTTCTGCACAACAGGGTTGCACCGAGTAGCTCCCGCGCTACGATCTCGGTGTCCCTATCGTAGAACGCGGGCGGGAGAGCGGCTCCGTTGTGGCGAGGCTTCACGCCGGTGTAACTAGCCAGCGTGCTCCGGGCGCTCCGCTTCACGCCTTTCTTGCAGCCTTACGACGGGTTCGGCGGCTCTTCTTAGCCTCGGTGCTCTGGCTAGCGACGTCGTCTTGCACGTCTGCGGCCGCCTCATTAGCAGCGCGCTTGGTGCGCTTGGCTCCTGCCCGCGCTCGCGACCGCCGAGCGCTACCACCAGTAGCTGGCGTCTCGGCACCGACCGGCGGTGCGCTGGCGGATCCCGCCCGTTCTTCAGTTATCGGCGGGACGTCCTCGACTACACCCACGGTAAGCAGCTCGGGCGGGGGCAGGTCGCGCCGCGGCTTGACGCGTCCCCGTGCTGCTATCCCGCGAGGCAGGCTCGCGGCAGGAGGTTCTGCGTGGGGCGCGGGCGCTGTACGTGCCGCGGCAGCGCGGTTGAGTTGCTCGGCTACAACAGCGGGCTGACTGGGAAGCGAGACTTCGTAATCGTCGCCGCGGCGCTTGAGGTCGATAACCTCGGCGTCGTGCGCGTCGCGCAGGATGCGATGGAAGTTGCGCTCGCTCAGACTCTCGCTGTTGCGACCCAGAAGTTCGTAGGCTCGCCGCCTAACGTCACTGGCCGGGACCGCGGCGCCCTCCTTCGAAAGCGAGGCCACAGCTCGCTTGACCAGATCGAACGCTTCCTGCCGTGTCAGGCGCTCTCCGCTAGCACCGATGCTTTCCTCGCGAGTTGGTTCCTGCGCTGCTTTCGCTTCCGAGCCTTCGATCGCTCGACCGCGGCCATCGCGGTGCAGCTCAGCCGCTGCCGTCCGGGTGGCAGGCGACGCAGCAGGAGCGGCACGACTCTCACCGCGCCCTTCCTGCTTGCGGTCGCGGCGGCCTTTGCGCCGTTCCTCGCGACCGTCGCTACTAGGACGCGCTGCCGTGGAGGGAGGAACTATGTCGTCTGCCGGAGCGACCTCGAGCTGTCCGTTCTCCAACTTGGTGACCTTGATGAGCCCCTGGGCGGCCGCCTCCTGGCAGAACTTGGAGAACTTGGACATCCCCAGGTTCTTCTCGTCGAAAGTGGGATCGATGTCCTGCATGACTTGCTTCAAGCGATCGGAGCGCATCACGTCCCCGTTCTTCACCATGCGATTGATCGCCTCCACGACCAGCTCCCAGGGATCCCACTTCACCACTTCTTCCTCGCCCGCCTTCACGAGACCGGCGAGCGCATTGTAGCTGTAGTACTCGTCGCAGTTCATCACCAACAGATCGCTCGACGACTCCCTGATCCCTACTCCGATCACGTACTTGCCGTATTCCTTGAGCTTGGTGACCAGCGACGCGAAATCGGAATCGCCGGAGAGGAGGATGTACGTGCCGATCTCCGGGCGCGTGAAGACCAGCTCCATCGCGTCTACCGCCAGCCTGATATCGGTTGCGTTCTTCTTGGAGGAGCCGTACGCCGGCGCCATGATCATGTCTATGGACGACTCGGCCAGTGGCACGATGTACTGGGGGTAACGGCGCCAATCGGCGTAAGCCCTCTGAACCGCGACCTTGCCTTTGATGATGTCCGAGGAAAGAAGGTTGCGCAGTTCGCTGGCGAGATCCGAGCGGATCCCCATGGTCACGTTGTCGAAATCGATCAGGAGGGCAGCGTTAGGCGCATGCTGCACCGGAGCCGTGGTCGTGCCCGTCACGGCTTGCGGACCCCGGTAGACGGGGGTCACCGGCGTGCGCATCGGCAAGCGCCGGCCAGGTTTTTGACTCATGTTTTCGGAGGATACGAGTGATTACGTGCGCGCATCAGCGCGGCCTATAGTGCGCCCGCAGTGCGGGCCCGAAGCCGCACGCACCACGAACGCCTAGACTGTGCACACCCGGGAATCCGCTCCCGCGGATACCCGCCGCTCGGCCGGATCCTCTCTCGCGCGCACCGGCTCCCCGCGCCGTCACGGAGACACCGATGTCGCCAGCGCTTCGGGAGCAGCCGCATCGCGGGATGCTCGTGCACCCG
>DATMBI010000110.1:0-4562 GCA_035559375.1 Gemmatimonadaceae bacterium
TCGGCCGCTGTCGACACTCACCACGTGGCCACCCTCCACCCACTCGAGCTTCTTGTCTGCGGCACCCAACAAGGCGATTGCACGCTCGGCCGCAGCTTGCGATAAGCGATTGTCGCGAAGCGATTGAATCAGCAGTGTAGGCGATGTGATTCGAGGCAGCGCAGCGCTGGCCATGTCGGCCAGCCGGCATAGCTCTGGCAGAAGGCGCAGCGGCGTAAAGCGATGGCCTAACGACTCTCCGCGAGCCACTGGGTTCTCTATCGACGCGCGGCTTGCAGAGGGTACGTAGGGCGAGAGAATCCTGAGAACAGAACTGCTGCGCGCCAGAACTCGCACTGAGCGAGGCGGGAACAGGTACGGCGCCAGCAGTACGAGGGCGCTCGGGGGAGGCGTCCCGTCGGCCGCAAGGAGCGCCGCCAGCGCACCACCCATCGATTGCCCCACGAGAGCAACTCTTCCTCCCCTCCCTAAGAGCTGCTCCCAACTCGCTCGCGCCTCGGCTAGCCAGCACTCCGCACTCGACCGGGCGAAAGCCCGCAACGTGCGACCGTGTCCCGGCAGTAAGGGTACCCGGACAGTCCAACCATGTGAGTGCAGAAATCCGGCGATAAAGGCGAGGGACTGCGGAGTGTCGCCGAAGCCATGCAGAAGTAGCACAGACTTGTCCCCCGCTTCCAACCGAATCTCTCCAGCGCCGCTGACGATCCCATCTTTGCCATAGCCGAACCGCCGCTCGGCCAACCCTTCCACGCTGCGCGACAGCACGGCACGGAGAGCGTACCAGGTACCCGCGGTCAGCCCTACTTTGAGGAGGGGCTCGATGAATGCTTGGCCCGACACTTGCGGCGACATGCTGAGAAACTACAACCTGCACTCGGCTCTAAGAGGATGGCTCAAGAGCAAGGAGCTGGAAGCCAGCCCCCCGGGGGGCGCGGCCTCGCGATCCTAGTCCTAGGAAACGATACTTTTATCGAAGCCCTGCCGGCGACGCCCATTCAGTTGATAGGGGCGTCTCTGGCAATCGGTTTCGACGTCGTGGTACCCGGCTCTTGGGGCGACGAGCTAGTAGCAGAGCTGGCTACTTCGAAGCTCGAGCGCAGGGGCGGCGAACCAGCCGTCTTTTGCGCCTGCCCTCGGGTCTGCCAGCGACTGCGCGGCAGGGTGCCCGAGCTCGAGCCAGCATTGCTCGTTTTGCCCGCCCCGCCACTTGTCCTGGCGAAATATCTCAGGGAGACCTACTCGACACGCCTCGCTGGACTCGCGTTCGTAGGCCGCTGTCCGAGCGCGCGGGCGCCACACTACGACACCTGGTTCGAACCCAGCCGATTCCTGGAACTGCTGCGTAAGAACGGACTAGATCCAGCTTCCCAGCCTGGGTACCTGGACGGCATACTCCCGCCCGACATGCGCCGCTTCCGGTCGCTGCCGGGCGGGCTACCGGCTCGTAATGCACTGGAGACATTACGAATTCCATACAGCATCGCCGTTACCGAAGGCAGAGACCTCTTGGCTGAGGTCGCCCAAGAATTGCTCTCTGGCGAGAGCGTGCTCATAGACCCTAGTCCCGCGCTCGGCTGCTCGTGTGCGGGCGCAATGCAACACACGCTGCCGCTCGCCGCAAGGCCGGCAGTGACTTCACTGGAGCCACCGAGGGCAACCGCCCCCGTGGTCGCTGTGCCAGCATCATGGCGACAGGACAGCGACTTCATGATAGCTTCATTCGACAGCGATAGCGGCGTCTCTGTTAGTCGCAGACCGATCGTGAGGCCTGCCATTACTCCTAGCCACACGGTTGCCGACGCCGGGACGGCTGCGGTCTGAAGTAGGGGGAGCTACTACCGCTCCGGCTTGAGGACTGATCGCAACACTCGGCCATCTAATCGCTCCAGTGGTGGAACCCCTACTACCGTGGCCAATGTCGGTGCTATGTCGACCACACGCGCTCTCTGCCGGTAGCGCCCTGGCTGGATGCCAGCACCGCTCAAAATGATCGGGACGCGGGCATCATAGTCGTGTGGTGTTCCGTGAGTTGCGTAGGTTACGCCCTGGTAATACCAAAAGGGTCTCAGGGTTACAACCACGGCAGCCGGAAGATCCGCCGGAAGCATGTGTAACCATCGTCTCGCTATATAATCGGTTATCGTATCTCTAGCCGACAGGGTTGGCACCAGGTCTGCACGTAAAACTCCAGGCACGCGTAGCACTTGCGTCCTGAAGCTTGTCGCGATCGAGTCCGGATCGAGACCTGCCCGACGTATCGCATCGCGGTCGAGAAGAAGGACACCGTCGTCGAACTGGACGGCTGCTGGATCCAAGCCGCTCCTCCTCGCCCTAGCGATCGTGCTATCCACAACCGGGCGTAGGTTGACTCTGCCGGCAGCCTGGCTGCGGTAGCGCGAAGCTGCCTCGGGTAACGGAGCTACGCCATGGTCCCCAGTGAGCGCTATGACGACCTGGCTGGAATCGCGTAGCGAGTACAGCGTATCGAGGAACCAGCCGAGTGCTCTATCTAGGCGCAGCAACTGGTCGTGCAATTCCCGGGAGTCGGGCCCGAAGCGGTGCCCCACTGCGTCGGTGCTCGAGAGAGAAATTGCCAGTAGGTCGGTATGTGGCCCCTTTCCCAACTCCAGATGGCGTACTCCCGCTAGCGCAAAAGCTAGCGTCAAGTCGTCCATCATCGGGAAGTTGGGCAACACTGCAGCTGTTTGAGCCGAGTCGCTCGGGAAGCGGTGCGGGAAGACGAAGTCTCGCCCGCCGTTCTCCAGGCTGACTGAGTCCGGCTCTGCATACTCGCTGGACGGTAACAAGAGCTCCCAGCTCTTCCCTGCGTAGCTGTGTGGTAGCCTCTTGGCATTGAAGCCCTTGACCCAGTCCGGCAGTGTGTCGGCGTAGTAGGTGCTGGTGGTGAACGTCCCGTTGCTGGCGTACCAGTAAACGGACTGTTTCGCCCTCCCCATGGGCAGTATGGCACCACGATCTTTGCGCGACACCGAGAGAGCCCGCGACTCGGGCTGTCGCTGCCTCAACCAGTCTACGAGCGTGGTCCCCCGGAAGCGGAAGGGCGACGCTGGATCGCCCCGGGCTCCGATAAGTGGCGCCTGAGGGTCGTAAACCCCTGCTGAATTGGAAACGATGCCAGTGCTCCGCGGGAAGCGACCCGAAAGGGTGCTGGCGTGACCGGGTGCCGTTTCGGTAATGGCGTGATCCTGATAAGCATCCACAAAAACGGCGCCGCCTCGCAAGAGACGTCCGAGGCCGCCGCTCAGTTGGTGCTCGTAAAGCGTGAGGTAATCGGCGCGCAGCTGGTCCACCGTCACTAGGACCACGAGCGACGGCCGGGTTTGCGAGCTCCGCGCTACAGGTGGCTGAGCATGGAGCGAAGTGGCGTTGTCGATGAGACCCAGAAGTACCACGAGTGGCTTCAGATATCGCTGCACCGCTCTCTCTCCGTCACGGTTCACGTGCCGCCACGCGGGCGGGCGAAACAGGCTTCGAACAAGCTTAACGGACGGCTCGCCTGCTTCCAACTTCGTAGCGATTGGATCGACCCCGACGTATTTATTGCCCTTTGTTGTCGAGTTTTTCGCCGAGCACGAGGGCTCGGCCTAGTTCCCCGCCAGAGCTGCCTCGAGTCGTTCCAAACCTTCTGCCAAGTCGTCCCGGCTCGCTACGAGCGGCGGTAGTAGGCGGATGGTGTAGTCGCCTGCCGTCACGAGCAAGAGCTGGCACCGCTCTCGCGCCCGAGTCACCACTTGACTGGCCGGCTCCTTGACGTCCAGGCCCCACATGTACCCGATTCCCCGCACCTCGCGGATGGCTCCGGTCTTCTGGGCTACTCGCTGCAACGCTTCGCCCAACCACGTTCCGTTCCCTCGAACAGTCGCCAGAAACTCGGGGTCAGCGATTCGCTCCAGTACGTAGAGCGCCACGCTAGCGGTGAACGGCCCGCCGCCGAATGTGGAACCGTGATCGCCTGGTTCGAGCGCTTGGGCAATCTCCTCGGATAGCAGTACGGCCCCCATAGGGATTCCGCCAGCCAGGGGCTTAGCGAGCGCCATCAGGTCCGGTGTAACGCCTGCATGCTCGTGCGCGAATAGCCGCCCCGTACGCCCCAATCCGCACTGCACCTCGTCGAAGATCAGCGCAATGTTACGTTCCCGCGTCATTTGGCGCACCGCACGCAGGAAGTCTGGTTCGAGAACCCGTACCCCGCCTTCGCCCTGAACTGGCTCCAAAACCAGTGCGGCTACGCGCTCGGCATCGAGCGCGATGTTCAGCTCGTCGAGATCGCGTTCGACGATGTGGATACCTCCAGCAAGTGGGCGAAAAGGCGCTCGATACGCGGGCCGATCGGTAGCTGCCAGAGAGGCGAAGAGCCTGCCGTGAAAGGATCCACGCAAGGCGATTATCTCGTGTTTGGCAGCGCCTCCTATCCGGCGAGCCCACTTGCGCGCGAACTTGAATGCGCCCTCGTTAGCCTCGACACCGGAGTTGCAAAAGAAAACGTAGTCGGCGAAGGAGAGCTCCACCAACCGCCTGGCGAGCTCCTCGCCGGGTGCAGT
>DATMBI010000111.1:0-6201 GCA_035559375.1 Gemmatimonadaceae bacterium
GAGCGTGCCGTCACAGCACTGGAAGCTCGCGCTGGTAGTCGTCTGGTGTGACTATCAACTCTTTCTCGCCTACCCAGGCATTCACCTCGCTGCGTACGCCGAGCTGACCGGGAAGGTAGATGCCAGGCTCGACCGAAAACCCGACGCCAGGCAAGAGAAGCCTTTCTTCGCGCGTCTCCAAATTGTCCAGGTTGGGACCAGATCCATGGATCTCGCGCGGATCGATGGAATGGCCCGTGCGGTGCGTGAAATAATCCCCGAAACCGCGTGCTCGAATCACAGCGCGACTCGCATCGTCGACCTCCGAACCGCGTACAGGGGTGCCGCTGGCTATGCGGTCGCGCAGGAGTGCCAGTGCTGCGTCCCTCGCTTTGCGCACGACCTCCCACACCTCCATGGCCAGATCGCCAGGAGGCCCCATAGCAGCCATCCAAGTTTGATCGGCGTACACCCCCCCAGGCTCGCGCGCCCAGAGATCCACCAGCAACACATTGCCCCGCGTTACGAGCTGGGGGCGGCCCGCAGAAGGCGAATAATGCGGATTGGCCGCGTTAGCCCCTACAGCCACGATCGGCGGATCCCCGTAATCCAACCCAACGCGTCCGAACGCCTCCACGATCCTCGCCTGAAGTTCGTGCTCGGCAGCGGGCCGGCCACTACGCGCCCGCTCGGCGGCGAACCGAAGAGTATCCTTAGCGATTTCCGAAAGGCGCGCCGCCGCCCGGCGATGAGAAGCCAAGTCCGCTGCAGACCACACCGAGTAAAAGCGACTCACTAGATCGCCTGACGAGAACACCGCAGCCGCCGACCGTCTGACTAACTCTAGGAAACCGGCCGGCACGAGGTCCAGGTACGGCACTGCATCGCCAGCGGAATACTCCATCGCCAACCGCTTCCCTCCCACCAACCTGGCGACGTGCTCCTCCAGCTCCCACCACGCACTGTAGCGCTCCCGGCGCCATTCCGAAGGCCAATTGGACCAGATGCCCTGCTCGATTGCATGGGTCACGGCCACCGGCACACCGGTCACAGGCACCCAAACCAGAAAACGCCTCGTTATGTGACCGCTGACGCCGGCCAGCGCTCTCGCTATGGGATTGCACCCTCGAAAATCGTAGAGGAGCCAGCCATCGTAACCTGCCCTGGCCAGCTCCTCCTGCACCGCGGCGAGAGAGTCAGGTGTGAGTCTCATCTCGAGAACCTCCCGCCATGGGACGCCACTCCGCGCGCCACGTGCAGCGACCCTCTCGTCGCGATGCACAGCGCACATGCTCCACCGCCCCCACTGAGTTGACCATGAGCCGCAAGAGCTCCTTGAGGCCAGACTCGTAATACGCGCAGCCCGCGGAACGCGGAGCGGAATTCAACGTCACAGGATCCGGGACCTCCAAGTAGATGGACGAACCTACCCGAGAAATCTCTCCGTTGAAATAGCGCCGTCCGATACGACGCAGATGGCGCAACGCTACGGGCCTCGTCACTAGAGACGGTAAGAGTAGGAGCAATCGCCGCGTAACCGGAGAGATCGTACGATAGGCATCGCGAGCGAGGTAACGTCCAGCGGCACGGAACACAGCTTCGGCGTCGGGTCGCCTCCCCACTAGCCGCGCTAGCGCCACCGCCTCCTCGTGCGGCGTGCGCTGCTTGCGGCGCACCGCCTCGTCGAAACGGCGGATCTGCATGTAAACAGTCTCGCTGAGACCTAAGCGCTTGTTGCGTAGATCCCCAACGAGCTCCGCGTCCTCGACGGGAGTATCGACGTCGCGAACAGCCTCCAAGAACGACAGTGGAAGAAGGGCGTCGACAGTTTCCGCCATAGAGTTCGCCGGTCCGGTGCCCAAGCTAAATGGACGCTCCAGCCCGTTCAAGGCACCAAAACGCAGAGTCTCAAGCTCGAAAAACGCTAGATTCGTCCTACCCGCTCGAACTTCGTGAACCAGGAATCGCATCTCGTCATGCTGACTGTCGTCCTGCACTTCGTCGTCGCCTCGGCCCTCGCAGCGCTGATCGGAGTAACGTCCGTGAAAGCAGGATGGCTTACGACACGGGGTGCGGCAGCAGCGGTCGCGATAGGCGGGTCCGCCGGAGTGGGCGGTATCGACTTCGTCACGCTGCTGTTGGCCTTCTTCTTTTCGTCCAGCTTGCTGTCGCGACGCCACAGCGCACGGGATATCTCCACCTCTGGACCGCGAGGCGCCCGCCAAGTACTGGCTAACGGAGCGATGCTTGCGCTAGCTGCATTCGGTTCGGCGCTCAACGGGGGCGAGCACTGGCTGGCCGTAGCGGCAGGAGCTGCTGCAGCAGCCACTTCGGATACGTGGAGCACCGAGATCGGCATGCGCTTCGGCGGCACGCCACGCCATCTGCTGCACTGGACACCGGTACCCCGTGGAACATCCGGGGCAGTTACGGCTGTAGGAACACTAGCGGCCCTTGCAGGAGCGAGCTTCATTGCGGTCGCGATAGCGCTACTACCCGGCAGGACACCACCGCTGGCTGTCTTCGCTGGCGGCGTGGCAGGGTCCGCAGTAGACTCGCTGCTGGGAGCTACGCTGCAGGAGCGCCGTCGGTGCCCGCACTGCAGCAGCTATACCGAGCGCCGGCTGCACCGCTGCGGCCACTTCACGACAGTAGTCAGTGGAGTGACCGGCCTAGACAACGACGTAGTGAACTTTCTCGCCACGGTGGCAGGGGGGATCGTCACATGGATGGTCGCAAGCTGAGGCAGACTGCCGCAGTAGCAGGGCTAGCGCTGCTGATGGCAACGGCCATGGCAGCGTGCGATTCGCCCGGAATGCCACTGCGCTCGCGCCAAGTGGCTTCGATCGGCGGGACGGCAGGACAAAACGCGCTGGCCACTCAACTTGTCGGTACTTGGCGCCGTACGCTTTTCTTTTTCGACGAGTTCGGCTTCGCGCACGCTAGCGAAACTACGTGGCAGTTCCAGGCCGACGGCAGTGCGCTCCGCGTGCAGGTGACCCGTAACCTATCGCTCCTCCTCAGCGATGCCAGCGTCACTGTGGCGCGGTGGCGTATCGAAGGTACTACCCTCCACATCACCTTCGTCTCCCCACAGCCGGGTGAGGTCACCTTCGCTGTCCGCATAGAGGGACGGCGGCTTTTTCTGAACGGCGAGCAATACGAACGCGTGGACGGATGAAGCGCCACGCGGAAGCGATAGTGGTCGGAGCTGGACCAGCGGGCTCGGCGGCGGCCTATTTCCTCGCCGCCAGCGGACACGACGTCCTTCTGCTCGAGCGGGCAGCGTTCCCTCGTGACAAACCGTGCGCAGAATACCTGAGCCCCGAAGCCGCCCGGATTCTCGATGCCATGGGAGCCCTCGCTGATGTGGAAGCGAGCGAGCTGGCACGATTGAGAGGAATGGCCATCCGTTCGCCATCGGGCGTGGAAGCCGTGGGAGCCTTTCGAGCTGAAACGGGATACCGCGGCTACAGGGAGTACGGTCTAGCCCTCCGGCGTACCGTGTTGGACGCGATCCTGGCACGACGGGCCGTGGCCGCTGGCGCGGCGCTGCAGGAACGATCTTACGTAAGCGACCTCCTGCAGGAGAGCGACACCGTGACGGGCGTGGTGGTGCGCTCCGGAGACAGTAAGTACGTCCTACGTGCCGACGTGGTGATCGGAGCGGACGGGCTTCGCTCGGTGACGGCGCGCCGCTCAGGATTGGGCTCGCAGGGGCACTGGCCTCGCAGAATGGCGCTGGTAACCCACTACCAGCGAGTAGCTGAGATGCGCCCGTTAGGCGAGATGCACGTGCGACGCTGGGGCTATGTCGGCTTGGCGCCCGTCGGCGGAGACGTAGTAAACGTGGCGGCTGTTTTCCCGGCGCGCCGCATGCCGGGACTTCCAGGTGCAAAGGCAAAGTTTCTCGAACAGTGTCTCGAGGAAGTCCCAGGGCTGGGCGTTCGATTCTCCAGGGCCGAGCGAGTCGGACCAGTGCTCGCAGTCGGACCGTTCAACTGGCACGCACGCCGAGCGGTGCGGCCAGGACTCGCCCTCGTGGGAGATGCATGCGATTTCTTCGATCCCTTCACAGGCGAAGGGATCTTCACCGCGCTCAGCGGCGGCCAGCTACTGGCCGAGCACGTCCACGATGCCTTGCGCGCGCCGAATGCTACGGCGCGTTATGGAGCGCTTTTGGACTACGACCGCGCCCGCCGTCGACGCTTTTCGGGCAAGCGCAGGCTAGAACGAGCGATCGGCGTGACCGTTGCCCTGCCGCCACTCATGAATTTCGTACTCAGGGCCCTAGCGCTACGGCCGAAACTGGCCGACCTTTTAGTGGGTGTCTGCGGGGATTTCATCCCGGCAGGCGCTGTCCTTCGGCCGCGATACTTAGTCGACCTTCTGGCCGGAGGACTGGCTGGCGAGCCGCTGCCCCCACCCCCCACCAGCTCGCTGGCCGACCCGCTAGGCCACAGAGGTGCGCTCAGCGAGCGCCCTCCGAACTAGGAACGACAACTGTGAGTATAGACCCAGACACCTTCCGAGCCGTGCTCGGCCGTTTCGCCACCGGCGTCACGATCCTAACCACCAGGGATAGCGAGGGGATAGACCGTGGAATGACGGTCTCGGCGTTCTGTTCCGTGAGTCTCGAACCACCGCTTGTGCTCGCGTGCATCGACCGTAGGGCCGATTTACACGACGTGCTGCGACCCGGCCTGCCGGTGGCCTTCAACATCCTAGCCTCTCATCAGGAAGCGCTTTCACGCCGCTTTTCGGAATGGGAGGGCTCGCGGCGCTTCGAAGGGATCGGGTTCAGCCGCAGCACGCGCGGCGTTCCCGTACTCGACGACGTGCTGGCTCACCTCGAGTGCGAGGTCGTGATCCGCTACGACGGGGGCGATCACGGAATCTTCGTGTGTCGCGTGGACGATGCGCGCAGTACCGACCAGCGACCGCTCCTTTACTACCGCGGCGGCTACGCGGAGCTGGAACGATGAGCGTGCTCACGCCTGCGCGGCGCAACGGTGTCGAGTTTCTGGATCTCGCGGTGACCCCTGGCCTTCGCCGCCGTTCCCATAGAGACATTGCCTTAGCCAATGTTCTCTTCGGTGGCACCAGCGCAGTGTGGCGAGCCTTGAGACCGCACCTCGCCGCTGCGAAGCGGTTGTCGCTACTGGACGTGGGTACCGGCATAGCCGACATCCCTGCCCGGCTCGTCCACAGGGCTCGTCGTTTCGGCGTGGAACTCGTTTGCTACGGACTAGACACGCACGGAGAGCTGATCGCCGGTCGAGCGACCTCGTGCCTAGTGACTGGGATCGCGGGCGATGCGCGGGTCCTTCCAGTGCGTGACGCGTCCATAGACGTAGTGTTTTGCTCCCAGCTACTGCACCACTTCGCAGGCGAGGATGCACTGGCGGTACTCCGCGAGATGCACCGCGTAGCTCGTCGACTAGTGATCGTGGCCGATCTACGCCGCAGCTGGCTGGCCGCTCTGGGTATCTGGGCCGTGTCCTTCCCTCTCGGCTTCCACCCTGTGAGCCGACATGACGGGCATGTGTCAGTATTGCGCGGTTTTACAGCCGAAGAATTGGCTACACTCGTTAGGCAGTCCACGGGATGCTCCCCTTTCGTTCGACACTGTTATGCCTGGCGCATCGTAGCGTCCTGGTGTCCGCGGGAGGTTGTATGAGGCAACCATCGCTCGTTCGATCAGTTCTGCCTACGGTAGCGGCCATGGTCACGCGGGACGAGAGATCGATAGCTGCGCCACCAGATGACGTCTTCGACATCGTCTGCCGGGTAGAGGAGTGGCCAGTGCACTTGGCACACTACCGTTACGTGCGCGTGCTCGAGCGAGGTGCAGACGGTGCGGTCGTGGAGATGTCGGCCAACCGTCCGTTCGGTGTTTTCAACTGGCCGACTCGGTGGGTCTCGGCGATGTGGGCGGACGTGGCAAAGCACTCGTTGCGCTTCACTCACATCGGGGGGATCACACGCGGCATGGAAGTCGAGTGGCGCGTGGAGCGGGGCGAGCGCGGCAGCCAGGTCACCCTGATCCACCTTTGGGATGGCCCACCCTGGCCGCTTGGGAAATGGATCGCTCGTAAGATCATAGGCCCTGTCTTCGTGCATGGCATTGCCAGCCGAACTCTCGCTGGCCTGGGGCGAGTGGCGGAGAGAAGAGCGGCGCTTGCGGCGCCGCGGAGGCAGCCGCGATGAAGCGGGTCGTAG
>DATMBI010000112.1:0-2264 GCA_035559375.1 Gemmatimonadaceae bacterium
AAGCGCGCTATTTGCGGCATATATCCCACCCGCGAGCGGTAGTCGGCACTACCATCGAGGGGAGTGCCATCGAACAGAATCTCACCTGCGTCGCGGCGCACCAGTCCGAGCACGATTCGATTGAACGTCGTCTTGCCTGACGCATTCGGGCCTACGAGGGCAGTTACTTGCCCCGGTGCGATGTCCAGGTCCACTCCAGCCAGAACCTGGAGGGCGCCGAAGCGTTTTCGTATCCCTCTAGCCGAGATCATCCCACGTCCGACTCTAGGAGCGCGACGTGCTAGCCACTGCCGAGCTGGAGCGCATCAGCGGTCGCGGGTCGAAGAGCTCGCCCGGTGTCAAAAAAGGAAAGACTCGCTCGGCCACCTCCAGCAGGTCTATGATCACGCTGCGTAGAAGGATCAACGCCGGTGGCGCTTGTTCGGCGATGAGCGCGAAGAGCCGTACCGGCCTGTGCGGGACATCCCCGAAACCATCTCGGTCGAGGTCGTAGCCACGGTAGCGATCCCAGTAGTTCTCGTCGAAGCGATTGAAGCTGCGGCGCGAGTTGGTAGCCACATCGAAGGTGTTAGCGGTAAAGACATTGCGCTCGATCACGTTGTCCTGCGAGCTAGCGAGTACCTTGAGTGCCCAACCGTTGCTGCGAAACTCGTTCCTCTGTATCAGGTTGCGGTTGGAGCCCTCCAGGTAGAGTCCCACGGAGTTCTGGGAAAAGATGTTTTCCAGAATCTGGCTGTCGCTGATGTCCTTGAGAAGCAAGCCGTAAGCGGCACCACCCCAGTTGCGTTCGAAGCGATTGCGGTACATGAGCACGTACTGCGTGTACATGACTGCAATACCAGCTCCGTTGGCACGGAAGGTGTTGTACTCGTAGCGGCAGTGTCCCGAGAACATGAAGTGCAGGCCGTAGCGTTCGTTATGCTCGCTGGTGTTGCCCGTGACCGTGCTGGCCGTTACGAACTCGAAGTAGATACCGTCGCGATGACCGGAAACGTAGTTGGTCGAGATGGTTACGCTATCGCTCTGCCAAAGATGGATACCGTTGCCCGACGCGTATGCAGCGCGCCGCACTCCGGCGATACGGTTTCCAGCCACAGAACATTTCGACACCCCGGAAAGGTAGATGGCGAAGAAGGTGTCCTGGAATACGTTGTGCTCGATTCGACATGCTCTGGCCCCTTCCACACGCAACGCTGCGCGATCCTCTACCTGGCTGTACCCTGTATTGGCGAAGCTCAATCCGCGAATCGTCACCGAGTCCGAGGTCACCACGAGAAGGCCATGCGATCCTTCTCCGTCCAGGACGCTCCCTGGCTCTCCTTCGATAGTGAGTGGCTTGTCTACTGGCACCGTGCCTTCGCGGTAAATCCCTGGACGCACCACGATCCGCGCGCCTCGAGGAGCTCTGGCCACTGCTTCTCGGAGGCCTAGCCCACCGGATGGTGCCACTACGAGGACTTCCGCTTGAGGGCTGGCACGTCCAGATGACAACGCCGAAGCTAGGACAAGGACCAGCGCCCAGCGCCCGAACGTCATCCCGAACCCTTGCTCAGCATCTCGAGAACGTTGGCCCAGCTGAGCGGCTCAGCCTGGAAGCGCTGGCGCAGTGCGTCCAAGGAGTCGCGGCTTACAGCCAGCAAGGCTCGTCCCATTGGGCTCTTGATGGTGCTCCCCGCCAAGAACTCCGCGCGTTCCACAGGGATCAGCACGCCGGTCGAGTAATCGGACACCCATACCCCCCGGAAAGCGTCGCGCCTCTCAGCTTGCAGATAGAACGACGCCAGGCATTCGATCGAGTCGAATGTATAGACCCGGCCTGTCCCAGTCACGATCTCGCCACCGAACCTGACGTCGGCGATCGTCATGCGGCAGAAGTCGCAGCTGTCGGTTCCCGGGACCAGAGGACGTGGCCCCGCACGGCACGCCGCCAACCACGCTGCAGTCACGATCCAGACGCTGCGGCGCCTCATGCTCGCTCAGGCTACGGCCGCATCGCGCAGGCGCAACGCCTGCTCCTGCCGCAAGGGCTCCTGGCGCCCGCTGTCCAGCGCCAGAGCGACGAAGCCTAGCACGACCGACGTAACCATGAGGATGGTACCGGCAGCTGGGAGCGAGGTGGCCCTGAAGTTCAACAACTGCTTCGACCCGATGAGCGGGGGCTGATACGTCATCCCGGGGACCTTAATGATCGCGTTTTCGACGTCCAGATTGTGGCCGTAGTCGTAACCCCACTTCCAGAAATCGGCCAGGCCCAGAGCCGCCAG
>DATMBI010000113.1:0-2859 GCA_035559375.1 Gemmatimonadaceae bacterium
CTTCCCGAGCCGTATCGCATTTCGTGTCGCATCGCAGGTGGACAGTCGCACGATCATCGATGGTGTCGGGGCGGAAGCTCTCCTGGGCAACGGCGACATGCTTTTTATCCCGCCGGGCCGCTCGGAGCCGCTGCGCATTCAGGGTGCTTTCATATCCGGCGAGGACACTGAGCGAATTATGAGGTGGTTCGAGGAGCGGCGCAGTGCGCTCGCGGATCGTCTCCGCGGTGCCGTGCACGACTCCGAGGAAGATCTTTTAGCGGTAGCTCGTGAACGTGAAGCCCGCGAACGAGAAGGGGCGGTCGAGAGCGAGGTCGTGGATCCTCAGCGCGACGAGTTGTTCCGGCAGGCAGCCGAAGTGTGCATACAGCATCAGCTCGGTTCGACCTCGCTGCTGCAGCGGAGGCTCGGCGTAGGTTACGGTCGTGCTGCTCGGATCATAGACCAGTTGCACGCTGCCGGGGTTCTAGGTCCGCCTAACGGGTCGCGGCCCCGCGAGGTACTGGTGGGGCTGGAGGACTTGGATCGTATCTGCGGGCCGTCTATCGAATAGCTGCCGGTTTCCGCTTGCGCCTCGGCCAGCGAGGTCGGTCCGGGTGAGCGGCGCGTCAGTACGGCGATAAGTGCGCTGCAAGGGTGAGAGTGGGTTGCGGCTGGGCCTTTATTGTTGGCCCGTGACGCGGGAGACAGCAGCGTTTGGACTTGCCGGCGAGCGTGTGGCCGAGCAGTGGCTTGTGGGAAAGGGCTGGCGCATCCTTGCTCGGCGCTACCGAGCGGGGCGGCGCGATATCGACCTGATCGCCGAGCGGGACGGGGTTGTAGCGTTCGTGGAGGTGAAGTCGCGGAGGGGTGGTCGTTTCGGCGATCCGGTCGAAGCTGTCAACTGGAAGAAACGCAAAGCGTTGGTACGGGCAGCTTTGAGTTGGATATCAAGAGTGGGTGTCGAGGCTGCTTTCTACCGGTTCGATGTGATCGGTGTCCGCGTGGGCGGGGGGCGGGTCCTGGTACGCCACGTGGAGAACGCGTTCGAGCTGCCGGCCAGTTGCCTGTAGTGGGTGAGTTTTCGTATTTTGTTCGGGGGTATCCAGTAGTTCGGGCCATCCGGTAGATTCTCGTTTGGCCAGGTTCTCTACTCTGTAACCTGCAAGGTGCATCATGGCGTTGTCGGCGCTACAGGAAGATCGCAAGAAGGCGCTCAATCTGGCCATCGCCCAGATCGAGAAAAGTTGTGGGAAGGGATCTATAATGCGCATGGGTGCCGATGCGGCGCGTGTGCGCGTGGAAGCGATTCCTACTGGGGCGATCAATCTCGATGCTGCGATCGGGATCGGTGGGATTCCACGCGGGCGAGTCACTGAAATCTTCGGTCCTGAGTCCAGCGGTAAGACGACGCTCTGCCTGCATGTGGTGGCCAATGCTCAGCGGGCTGGAGGCGTGGCTGCATTTATCGACGCAGAGCACGCACTGGACATCGAATACGCCAAGAAGCTGGGCGTGGACGTGGAGAACCTTCTGGTTTCCCAGCCCGACACCGGCGAGCAGGCTCTGGAGATTTGCGAGATCTTGGTTCGTTCCGGTGCCGTCGATGTAGTGGTAGTCGATTCGGTAGCGGCACTGGTACCGAAGGCGGAAATCGAGGGTGACATGGGCGATTCTCACGTGGGCCTGCAGGCGCGCCTGATGAGCCAAGCCTTGCGGAAGCTCACGGGCGCCATCGCCCGTTCGCGCACTGCCGTGATCTTCATCAACCAGCTGCGCGAGAAGATCGGGGTAATGTTCGGGAATCCTGAGACTACTACGGGCGGGAAGGCTCTGAAGTTCTACGCGTCGCTGCGGCTGGATATCAGGCGCCTCGGACCGGTCAAGGACAAGGAGGAGGTCATCGGATCCCAGGTCCGCGTGAAGGTCGTCAAGAACAAGATCGCGCCGCCGTTCAAACAGGCTGAGTTCGACATCATGTACGCCGAGGGGATAAGCCACACCGGTCTGTTGATCGATATAGGCGCGGAGAGTGGGATCATCGAAAAGTCTGGTGCCTGGTACAGCTACAACGGCCAGCGAATCGGTCAAGGTCGGGAAAACGCCAAGCTGTTTCTCAAGGACAACCCGGCACTGATGGCAGAGATAGAGGAAAAGGTGAAGGCTGTGTTAGGCATTCGTCCCGCTGCGGCAGCTGAGCCGGATGGGATAGAGGAGTAAGGGGGTAGTAGGGTAGGGGCCTAGGCTTATTGACACGGGTTATCGGGTCTAGGGCCGGAGGGTAGTTCTCTGAGAGAGTTGGTGCCCGGTACGCCGCTCTTCTCAGTGGGCTTCACTCCGGCCTTCTTTTTTCGCTATGGAGCGGCGAATTACAGGCCTTAGCGAGCATCCGCGCCGGCCGGATCGGGTTCGTGTGGAGGTCGATGGCCGGGCCATCGGTTCCCTAGCGCTCGACCTCGCGATGGAACTCGGTCTGCGTGTCGGTGCACGCCTGGAACCGCGCCTCGAGCGAGTCCTGGAGCGTGCGGTGCAGCGAACCGCGCTGTTGGATCGCGCCCTCGACGTCCTCGCAGTGCGGGCGCGCTCCGAGCGCGATTTGAGACGTAGGCTGGCACGGCAGAAGCCTGCGCGCGAGGATCTCGCGTGGGTATTGGAGCGCCTTCGCAAACAAGGCTACCTCGATGACTTCGCGTACGCGCGGCAGGTGGCGCGCCAGCGAATGCTCAGTGGTTCGGTTTCTCGCCGCCGGCTTCGTGACGAGCTGTACCGGCGAGGCGTGGCAGTGGAGGTAGCGGCCCGCGCAATCGCGGAGGTGGCTGAGGAGCTGGACTTGAACGAAGAGGGCGCCGCACTGGCGGCGGCTAAGAAGAAGCTGAGCAC
>DATMBI010000114.1:0-2864 GCA_035559375.1 Gemmatimonadaceae bacterium
TATCCAAGCCGTAGCCCATCACGTTGCGCGCCTCGTGCCGCGGGCTACCGTGGCAGTCGCGCACGGGCAGATGAAGGAGCGGGATCTGGAGGCGGTAATGCGCCGTTTCGTGAGCGGCGAGGTGGATGTCCTGGTCTCCACGGTCATCGTGGAGTCGGGTTTGGACGTGCCTAACGCGAACACCATGTTCGTGCATCGGGCCGACCAACTCGGATTGGCTCAGCTCTACCAGTTGCGAGGTCGGGTGGGCCGCTCGCACCGGCGGGCCTATTGCTATCTCTTGGTCCCGGATACGGTGGATCAGGACGCGGAACGGCGCCTGAAGGTGCTGCAGCACCACACAGAGTTGGGGGCCGGCTACTGGATAGCGCTCAAAGACTTGGAGTTGAGAGGCGCGGGTAACCTGCTGGGCCCGGAGCAGTCGGGCTTCGTGCAGGCGGTAGGGTTCGACATGTACCTGAGGTTGCTGGACGATACCGTTAGGCGCCTCCGCGACGGTTCGGCAGCTACCGCCGCCGCTCCTGCCGAGGTCTCGCTCGACGTGCCGGCTTACATCCCGGACGAGTACGTGGCCTCGGCCGAGGTAAAGCTCGACATCTATCGCCGGCTGACCAACGCTCGCGACGGCGCGGCGCTACAGGCGCTGCGTTCGGAGTTGCGCGACCGTTTCGGACCGCTTCCGGCGCCGGTGCAGGCTCTGCTGTCGTCCACAGCCTTGAGGCTGCTGGGGGGGGAACTGGGGATCGCCTCTATCCTGGTGCATGGAGACGAGGCGCGTGTTACCTTTCGTGAGACCGCGGTACCGCGGCTCAAGGGGCTGCAGGCGGCGTTCCACGAGGTGCAGTTTTTGGCCGAGGTGCGGCGCACGCACCCGTTGTCACTCAAGCTCACGCGGCAGGGCGGTTCGAGGATCCTCGACGGACTGGTCTGGGCGCTTCAGGCGCTTCGGACCGAGCCGGGGATCGCGAACCGTGTCGCGTGAGTCGGTCTTTTACCGGTAGCGAAACGAAAATGCACAAGTTCAGCGCAGCAATCCTCGTGGCAGGGCTCGGCTTGCTCGGTGGTTCAGGGTGCCAGGGGCTCAAGGACGCGATCGGCTCTCGCGGCGACATCGTCGCACGTGCCGGCTCGCAGGAACTCCCCGTACAGCGGTTGGCTGGGATCATGGCCAAGGCGCAGGTGCCTATCCAGAAGGAAGTAGCGCGTCAGATCGCAGATCTCTGGGTGAGCTATCAGTTGCTGGGGCACGCAGCTGCCGTGGGCGACTCGCTCTCCGATCCCAAGGTGATAGACGAGGCCATGTGGCCTGTTTACACCCAGTCGCGTACCCAGAAGTGGTACGAAGTGATTTCCAAGACGTGGAAGGTGGACACTACCGATCTGGAGAAGCGTTACAACGAGGGGAAGCTGCTATCGGCGCGTCACATCCTCTTCCAGGTACCGCAAGGCATTCCTGGGGTCGAGGACTCGATTCGTCGTCAGGCCGAATCGGTCCTGCGTCAGACCACGTCGGCGAATTTCGCTGCGATGGCCAAGCGCTATGGTAGCGACGCTACCAAGGACCAGGGTGGCGACCTCGGCGTGTTCGCGCCCGCGCAGATGGTCCCCGAGTTCGCGCAGGCCGTGGCGGCACTGCAGCCGGGACAGATCGGGCCACTGGTCAAGACACAGTTCGGCTACCACATCGTGCGGCGGAACACGTACGCCGAGGTGAAGGATCAATTCCGCGCCCAGTGGGAATCGCACCAGCGGCGGGAGCAGGAGAGCCTTTACGTGGACGGCGTCGAGAAGGCTGCCAAGATCCAGGTACGTCCCAACCTAGCCAAGGTAGTGAAGCAGGTGGCCGCAGAGCCTGACGAGCACAAGAACGATCGCACGGTAGTAGCTACCTCCACTCTGGGGGACTTCACCGCTGCTCAGGTGGCGCGCTGGATCTCTGGTTTCTCTCAGCCTGAGCAGGTGCGCTCGCAAATTCAGCAGGCGCCGGACTCGCTGCTTCCAGTGTTCGTCAAGAACCTCATCAGGAACGAACTGTTCTTGCGGCAGGCCGACAGTGCCAAGATCGAGCTGGATTCGTCGGAGATCGCGTCGGTACGGCAGGCTTTTCGCTCGTTGGTCATCAATTCCTGGGCGGGCCTAGGAGTCTCGCCGGGCGCTCTGGCGGACAGTGCCAAGAGTGACGACGAGCGGCGCAAGTTGGCAGCGGCGCGTGTGGAGAGATACCTGGACCGACTGTTGGGCCAGGAAGTGGGGTTCGTCGAGGTGCCGGCGCCGCTTGCGGTGGCACTGCGGGAGCGCTACAGCGCTCGGGTGTACGCCACGGGGCTGGATCGGGCGGTCGAGGCGGCGCAGCGGCTGAGAGCCAGCGAGGATTCCGCGCGGGCCTCGCAGCAGCCGCCGTCGGCTGTGCCGATGCCTGGACCGGGTAGCCGTGGGAAGTGAGGTATAGCGTTAGGCAGCGCTGCCGAGCAGCTCGGCTGCGGACCTCGCGGCCGAGCTGCGGGTAGGGACGAAGTATGCGGCGTGCTTTGCTTTTCCTGGTAGCGGCTGGAGCGCTGCCATTGCAACTGGGAGCCCAGGGTGGGCCGGCCTATGCGCCACGGCCGTTAGACCGAGTAGTGGCCGTCGTCGGGTCGAAGGCCATCCTCTGGAGCGAGGTGCTGGAGGTGATACAGCAGCGCCGTGCCCAAGGCTTGCAGATCCCAGAGGATTCGGCCGGACAGATCCAATTGGCGCGGCAAGTTCTGAACGAGCTCGTGGACGAAGAGGTTCTCGTACAGAAAGCCGAGCAGGACACCTCGATCACTGTTGCCGACGCTGACCTGAGGGAAACGGTGGAGGCGCAGCTCCGCCAGACTCGGGGA
>DATMBI010000115.1:0-3302 GCA_035559375.1 Gemmatimonadaceae bacterium
CTTTTTGGCTAGTATCGAGGCTACACGTTGGGGAGCGGCCGTGAGTGGAGCTAGAGTGCGCAAGGCACTTATAACGGGAATCACTGGCCAGGACGGTTCGTACCTGGCGGAGTTCTTGCTGGGGAAAGGTTACGAAGTGCACGGAATAGTGCGTCGTTCCAGTTCGTTTTCGACGGGACGGATAGAGCACATCTATCTAGACGAAAATTTGCCCAGCGGCAGGTTGCACCTGCACTACGCTGACCTCAATGACGCGTCGTCGCTGCAGAGGGTCTTGGCGCGTGTCGAGCCAGACGAGGTCTACAACCTCGCTGCGCAGAGCCACGTGCGGATCTCGTTCGACATACCCGAGAACACGGTGGAAGTAGCCGGCGTGGGAACGCTCAGGTTGTTGGAAGCCATCCGCAACTTGGGCCTTTCGCCCCGTTTTTATCAGGCTTCTTCCAGCGAGATGTTCGGGAGGGCCGTGCAGGTTCCGCAGAACGAGTCCACGCCGTTTCATCCGCGCTCGCCCTATGCCTGTGCCAAGGTATTCGCTCACCATATCACGGTGAACTACCGCGAGAGCTACGGGCTGCATGCCTCCTGCGGCATTCTTTTCAACCACGAAAGTCCCCGGCGTGGCGAGAATTTCGTAACGCGGAAGATTACGCGTGGGTTAACGAGAATAAAGCTGGGTTTGCAGCCGAAACTGCTTTTGGGGAACCTCGAAGCTCGCCGCGACTGGGGTTATGCGGCGGACTATGTGGAGGCCATGTGGCTCATGCTGCAGCAGGATCAGCCCGACGACTACGTAATCGCTACTGGCGAAACTCATTCTGTGCGCGAGTTCCTGGACGAGGTGGCCGCGGTGTTGGAGATGGATTGGCGTCCCTACGTCGAGATCGATCCCCGCTATTTCCGGCCGGCAGAGGTAGAGTTGCTCCAGGGCGACGCTAGCAAGGCGAGGGAGCGTTTGGGATGGGTCCCGCGCACCAGCTTCAAGGAGCTAGTTCGCATAATGGTGGAGGCCGACCTCGAACTGGCCCGCCGCGAAGCCGAGGCACCGTCCAGCGGTGTAGGTGCGCGGCGCTAAAGAGCCTACGCCGGCACTTTGCGACGCCGGCACGTGTGACTGGGGATGGTCGCGCAGGGACTCGAACCCCGGACCTCTGGTATGTGAGACCAGCGCTCTAACCAGCTGAGCTACGCGACCCGAGCCTGGAGTGCCAGGACGGTGAACACTTTAACCGGATTGTACCGGCACCGGAAGTGACACGTGCTCCCATACACCGAGCCGCACTCTTTGGCCGACGCAGCCCCCGGATGTGCCGGAATGGGCCCTGCAGGATTCGAACCTGCGACCGTCGGATTATGAGTCCGCTGCTCTGACCTCCTGAGCTAAGGGCCCGCACTCGCGAAAAATAGACGTAGCACTGCCGCAGAGGCAATCAGTGACGGTGGCCCGCCCGGCTGGACGAGCGCCGCGTGCTGCGGTTGATGTCGAACGCCTCGATTATTTCTTCCGGTGTAACAGTGGCGGCTCCGAGTTTCCCGACTTCGACGCCGGCGGCATAGTTGGCGATGATCGCTGCTTCCAGGACCGTGGCGCCAGCTGCGAGCGCGGTGGCCAGGTAGGCGGTCACCGTGTCACCCGCACCCACTACGTCGTAGACCTCGCGGGCCGTCGTAGGTATGCGGCGCACGACCCCACCCCTTGAAACGACGGCCATACCGCGCTCACCTAACGTAAGCAGGAGATGCTCGACGCCGAGGCGTTCGTACGTGAGAGGGAGCGCTCCGTCGTCGTCCAGGTTGACCGCAGCGCCTAGGGCACTCTCCAGTTCTCTACGGTTGGGTTTGAAGATCGTAGCGCCGCGGTAGGCGAAGAAGTTGCGAAACTTGGGGTCCACTACTACCGGGATAGCCCGAGCGCGGGCTGCCTCTATTGCGGCAGTGATCACAGCAGGAACGAGGACGCCCTTGTTGTAGTCCTCGAGCACCAGCGCATGGGCTCTGCGCAGCAACGGGAGGAGAATGTCCAGCAGGGCCTGAACTTCGCGCCCTGCCAAATCCCCGTCTTCTTCCTCGTCGATTCGCAGCATCTGCTGGGCACGTGCGATCAATCTGGTCTTGGTAGTTGTCGGTCGGGTCGTAGTGACCAGCGTGTCAGTGGAGACGCCCAACTCATCGAGCATGGACCGCAACCGCGCACCAGACTGGTCGCCGCCCACTGCTGCTACTAGTTGTGCTCGCGCTCCGGAGGCCGCCACGTTCTGGACGACGTTCGCTGCTCCACCGAGCGCATACCGTCGCTCGCGCACTCTTACCACAGGTACAGGTGCTTCCGGCGAGATACGGTCCACTTCTCCGTGGACATAAACGTCGAGCATTGCATCGCCGACCACTACCACGCGCTTCCCCTTCATTCCCTCGAGAAGCTCCTGGAGCCGCGGTCTCGCGATATCCCAGCGCTGGCGGCTACGGGGTGCAGGCATGCTGGACAAGCTAGGACAGTACGGTGCAGTGGGTCAACGCCCACCAGGGCATCCAATGCGTTATGTTCCACTGCTAAGTGCTACGCTCGGCGACCTGGGTTGACCACAGTTACGGTACGCAAGTGGAAAAACTGAATCTGGATGTCCTCGTAAGGCGCGGTGACTTCGTCGAGTCGATACACCGTGTGCACGCCGCTGTAACGGACAGTGATGGAAGGTTGGTGCTGGCCGCTGGGAACGCCGATCTGACGGCGCCGTGGCGTTCTTGCGCGAAGCCGTTTCAAGCGCTGCCGCTCGTGGAGAGTGGAGTGTTAGGGGAGTTGGACTGGGGAGCGGAAGAGTTGGCTCTCGCCTGCGCGTCCCACGGTGGCGAACCGGAGCACGTGGGCATCGTGCAGCGGATGTTGCAATCGATAGGGCTCGAAGAGGGCGATCTAGCTTGCGGTGCGCACGAACCGCTATCGCGGCGTGGCGCGAGGTTGCTCCGCGAGGCCGGTTTACAGCCGTCACGCGTGCACAATAACTGCTCTGGCAAGCACGCCGCCATGTTAGCTAGAGCGAGAATGGCGGGGTGGCCTATCGCATCGTACGAGCGTCTGCATCATCCTGTGCAGCAGTCATGCTTGGCGAAGGTTGCCGAGTGGGCCGAGTTGCCCCGCGAGGCGGTGGGTTGTGCAGTGGATGGGTGCGGTGTCGTGGTGTTCGTACTCTCTCTTCGACACATGGCATGGGCTTACGCGCGCCTGGCGACGGCTGCGCGCGGCAGTGCGGCGTGGAAGGTAGTGGGGGCGATGCTAGCTCACCCTTTCCTCGTGGGTGGTACCG
>DATMBI010000116.1:0-13605 GCA_035559375.1 Gemmatimonadaceae bacterium
AGCATCGTTAGGGCCGCACCGCACATGATCTCGTGGTCGCATACGACAGCATCATCCACCAAGCTCACGATCCCTGCACGCTCCAGCTCGCCGACGCGCTCTAGAAGATCGGGGGCCCGAACACGCAGTAGACGACGAAGACGGGACGGCGTCGCCCTGCGGCCTAGGAGAGTGCTCACCTGGAGGCACTGAAGAGCCCCCTCCGACAGGCGCGCCAGGCGCTGCTCGACCAGCGACTGAAGAGTCAAAGGCAAGCCCGGGAGGTCCCGATGCTCGAACAGATGCTTGAGTATCTCGACCAAGAAGAATGGATTGCCGCCGGATAGCTCGACCGCACGCTCGACTGCCTCCTCCCCGAGCGAGTCGCCCGCAGCATCTGCGAACGCCCTAATCAGCGCCCGGCGTGCTTCCACCGTCAAAGGATGTACATGGTGTCGCTTGGCAACCGACAAGAGATCCGCCAGAGGCGCCTCGCGACTCTCGGGGAGATCGGTACGCAAGCACAAAAGCACGAACAAGCGTTTCCCGGCAAAGGCATGGACGACATCGCGCAAGAGCCGAATACTGGCATCGTCGGCGTACTGCACGTCGTCCACAAACACTACGAGCGGAGCTTCGCCTACGATTGCATCGAACAGGTCGAGCACGGACCAGCGAAGAACTGCCAAACTCGATTCGGCATCCGTGGCTGTTCGCCCCTCGTCATCCGAATCGCCGCCAGACCCCAAGAGAGACCGCAAACACTCCAGCGCTGCCGGCGCACAGCCGAGCGAACCAGGGAGCTCGAGCAACTCGGATACCAGCTGGCACAAAACGGCTAGCGGCTGACGACGATTGGCTGGAACTGCCCCCAACTGCACTACCTGTGCACCGTGGAGCTGAGCAATCCGGCAACAGTGCACAGCCAGCCTCGTCTTGCCGATCCCCGACTCGCCGACCAACGCGTAAGCAATGATGCCACTCTCCCGAGTAGTGCCCATTGAAAGCATCACCCGCTCCACATCGTCCTCTCGACCGATCAGAGGCAATTCCACTGGTATGCGCTCCCGCTCTCGCGCTACCAGCACCTCGGACACCCGCCGCCGCAAAAGCGAAGGCGCAAGCCTCAATTCCCGCTGAGTCGATCCGATCTCCTCCATGTAGCGCTCGATCATGCGCACAGCCTCCAGCTTGTTCCCCGCCAAAGCCGTCGCCTCCGCCAACGCCAGCGTTGCCTCCTCGTTCAGCGGATCGATTGCCAGGCAACGCCGCGCCAACTCTTCCACCAGCGAATAACGGCCGCGGGCCCTGGCATCGGCGATCGCGCGCACCAACCCCCGCCGCACTCGGCTCGCGACCTCGCCACGAAACAACTCCAACCACTCAGCGAACGGTTGCGAAAATCGAGGGATATAGCCGGGCAGCACCGAAACGTCACGTACACCGACGTAGACACTCGCGGGCGCTCCCTCAGCAACCAGCGGCACATAGTCGGCTTCCACATGACGCTCTTCCAACATCGCGACTCTAGCACCGCTCGAAACAGGGACTCCCAACGCCCGCAACCTGTACAGCGCCTGCCGCAAACAATGCCGCGCCGGCTCGCTAGGCTGCCCGGGCCAGAACACGTGCGCCATCTCGTCTCGAAGGACCCCTCGCCCCGCATTGGCGCACAAATACAATGTCAGACCGAACTGAAGTTCGGACTCGGGCGTGAGTCGAGCTGCATCGGTATAAATCTCCGCGGCACCGAGCACTCGACACTGAACAATAGATCGCGGCATAACACGATTCCCCTTGCTGGCAGAGGGGCCAGAACCCAGTAACCGGGCCGTCACAATTGCGTCACACGGGACCGCCCGGCCCCTCTACGTGGCAGCAAAAGGACACGAACCGCAAGGGAAGGCCACGCCTACACGCGCCACTGGAAGTTCCCCGATAATGCAGCTACCTTCTCTCTGTAAGCCGCCAGGGGTATCCCGGTAACCAACCGGGATTGAGAGAGTCCCTTGGAACCTGATCCGGATGAGACCGGCGTAGGGAGAGCGGCGTATCGCTGAGACAGCGGCCATTGCGGCCGCTGTAAGAGCGCTACCCGTCCGGCGGTAGCGTTTTTTTTCGCACCCCGACCTCCCGCTCCGATCTCCGCCCGGGTCCCGAACCGGAGAGCGCAGCCATGATTCACGAGAAAGAAGGCAACCCCCCAAACGGAGCAGCGCCAGCGACGGACGACGACTACGGCGGCGCCTTCCCGAACTCGCGGAAGGTCTACCTCGAGGGCCCGAGCGGTATCCGGGTTCCCATGCGGGAAATCCGTCTATCAGGAGGTGAGCCGCCGCTACTGGTCTACGACACCAGTGGACCGCGCGACATAGATCCGCAACGCGGGCTTCCTCCGTTACGGGAGCCATGGATCGCCTCCCGTGGCGGGGTATCTACCGTACCGCGCCAGCGCCGTCCTCAGGCCGATCGCCTAACCACGCTGCCGCTCAATAGTCGGCCCACAGCCAGACGCGGGGACGGCCCGGTAACTCAGATGTACTACGCACGCCGTGGCGAGATCACCCCTGAAATGGAGTTCGTGGCGCTGCGCGAAGACTTGCCGGTCTCGCTGGTGCGAGAAGAAGTGGCGGCCGGTCGAGCGATAATCCCCGCCAACATCAACCACCTGGAGCTAGAGCCGATGATCATCGGCCGCAAGTTCCGCGTGAAAATCAACGCCAACATCGGCAACTCGGTAGTGCGATCTTCTATCGGCGCCGAGGTCGAAAAGCTTAGGTGGGCGACGCTCTGGGGTGCTGATACCGTGATGGACCTCTCCACGGGGAAGGACATACACGCCACGCGCGAGTGGATCCTGCGAAACTCACCCGTCCCAGTGGGGACGGTGCCCATCTACGAAGCACTGGAGAGAGCAGGCGGCCAGCCAGAAGACCTGACGTGGGAGATATACCGCGACACTTTGATCGACCACGCGGAGCAAGGAGTGGACTACGTGACCGTACACGCAGGCGTCCTCCTCCGCTACATCCCGCTCACAGCCGGAAGGGTGACGGGGATAGTATCTCGCGGCGGAGCGATACTGGCCCGCTGGTGCCTCGCCCACCACAAAGAAAACTTCCTCTACACGCACTTTCGCGAAATCTGCGAGATCCTGCGCGCTTACGACGTCGCCTTCTCGCTCGGTGACGGTCTCCGCCCGGGATCCATCGCGGACGCGAACGACGCAGCCCAGTTCGCAGAGTTGCGGACTCAAGGCGAGCTCGTGCGCACGGCCTGGGAATTCGACGTGCAGACGATGTGCGAAGGCCCTGGCCACATCCCGCTCCACTTGCTACGCGAGAACATGGATCGCCAGTTGGAGTGGTGCTTCGAAGCTCCGTTCTACACTCTAGGCCCCCTCACGACGGATATCGCTCCAGGCTACGACCACATTACGAGCGCCATCGGGGCGGCAGTGATCGGCTGGTACGGCACAGCGTTACTCTGCTACGTCACTCCCAAAGAGCATCTGGGCCTACCCGAACGAGAAGACGTCAAAGCCGGTGTGATCGCCTACCGCATAGCCGCGCACGCTGCCGACCTGGCAAAGGGACATCCTCGGGCGCGGGAATGGGACGACGCGCTGAGCAGGGCACGCTTCGAGTTCCGCTGGGAGGATCAATTCAACCTCTCGCTGGATCCGATCACAGCGCGTAGCTACCACGACGCCACCCTCCCGGGGCAAGGCGGCAAGGTGGCGCACTTCTGCTCTATGTGCGGCCCGAAGTTCTGCAGCATGCACCTCACGCACGAACTGCGGCGCGCCGAACTGGAAGCGGGACTGCAAGCCAAGGCGCGCGAGTTCCGGGAAGCAGGTGGAGAGCTATACGTACCAGCGACGAAATAGGAAATCGAGTATGCATCTGGATATCGCTAGCGCTCTTAACCGGCTGCGCACCGAAGCGCCGCTCGTTCACAACATCACCAACTACGTGGTGATGAACACGACAGCTAACGCCTTGCTCGCCATAGGAGCGTCTCCGGCCATGGTGCACGCGCCTGACGAGGTCGAGGAGTTCGTCGAGATCTCGCGCGCGTTGGTGGTGAACATCGGAACGCTGTCGGCACACTGGGTGGACGCCATGCACCGCGCCGTGGATCGCGCTAACGCCAAGGGCATTCCGTGGGTGCTCGATCCGGTGGGGGCGGGCGCGACAAGCTATCGGACTCGCGTAGCCGCCGAACTGGCGCGCAAGCAGCCAGCGGTACTGCGTGGCAACGCTTCGGAAATCCTGGCCGTCGCAGGCGCTGCTGGTCGTACCACCAAGGGGGTAGACTCGGTTCACTCACCCCAGGCTGTACTCCAGGAAGCGCGCAATCTGGCACAGACGCTAGGCACGGTAGTAGCGATGACGGGGGCAGTGGACATCGTTACGGATGGCCAGCAAGTAGCTCGCATCTCGAACGGCCACGCTATGATGGCCCGCGTCACGGGTCTCGGCTGCACGGCTACTGCGCTCACGGGAGCGTATTGCGCTGTGGAGAAGCCGTTCCCGGCTGCTGTCGCGGCGCTCGCTGCGTTAGGTGTGGCTGGGGAACGCGCGGCGTCGGCCGCCGAGGGACCTGGTTCGCTCCAGCTACGACTCCTGGACGAACTGTACAAGCTGGACAGTGAAACGCTAGCCAGTGCGCGCATCGAGATAGAGTGACGATGGCCACGTCGTTGGACTACAGCGTCTATTTGATCTTGGATCCGTTGCAGGTAGGGGAGAAGGATCCCGTAGGCGTGGCCGAGGCTGCGGTCGAGGGCGGCGTGCGGCTGGTGCAACTGCGCTGCAAGGGGGGTGGGCGCGCATACCTGGAGCTCGCGGAAAAGTTGAGGCGCAGACTCGAACGCCTAGGAGTGCCCCTCATCGTCAACGATAGAGCCGATGTGGCGCTGGCGTCGCGCGCCGCGGGAGTTCACGTTGGCCAGGACGACCTCCCTGCCGAAGCGGCGCGGGCTCTACTCGGAAACGAGGCTGTGGTCGGTCTGTCCATCACCAAGACCGAGGAGGCACGGTCAGCTCCCTGCGATGTGATCGATTATGCAGGGGTGGGCCCCATTTTCGAAACGCCTTCGAAGCCGGATGCTGCTCCGGCAATGGGGCTGGATGCGCTGGCCGAATCGTGCCGCCTTCTGCGTGTACCGGCTGTCGCAATCGGAGGGATCACGGTCGACCGCGTGACAGACGTGCTGCGCGCAGGAGCTTCCGGGGTGGCTGTCATATCGGCCATATGCTCGGCTCCGGACCCTGGGAGAGCGGCCAGCGAACTGGTGGACGCGGTTGCCGCCGCGCGTCGCCTCCTGAGCGGATCGACGGCGGGATGAAAGTGCCTAACGTGCTGGCGATCGGAGGTTCCGATCCCAGTGGGGGCGCAGGAATCCAAGCGGACGTGCGCACGATCACCGCTCTGGGCGCCTACGCCTGCGCTGCGATCACTCTGCTGACAGCCCAGAATAACGGAGCGGTAACTGCCGTATGGAAGGTGCCTGGGCGCCGTGTGCGTGCACAACTGGAAACTCTGCTAGCGGAAGTGTCGGTCCAGGCTATCAAGATCGGGGCTTTAGGGAGCCGATCGACGGCTAGAGTGGTGGCCGAGGTGCTAGAGGGGCTGCCCGAGTTGCCCGTAGTCCTGGACCCGGTGCATCGCGCTAGCGCTGGTCCAGGGCTCCTCGACCGAGGTGCCCGGGGGGTGCTCCTGGAGCGGCTAGTCCCACGCGCTACACTACTCACTCCCAACCTTTTGGAAGCGGCCTCGCTCACCGAAACTGGCCTCCCTGGCGACGTCGCTGGCATGCAGGAGTGTGCTCGGCGACTTCTGGCCTTGGGCGCCCGCGCGGTACTCCTCAAGGGTGGGCACCTTCCTCCTAACGAGGCTGGCGACGTCGTCGATATCTACGCTGACAGCTCGAGGGTCGAGGAGCTGAGAGGGACGCGCATCGCCGGTGGGCCGTTCCACGGATCGGGGTGCGTGCTGGCATCCGCCGCTGCAGTGGCGCTAGCGAGAGGGGAGACGCCCTTTCGAGCTGCGCTCGCCGCGCGCCAGGTTGTCAGAGCTGGTATGGAAGGCGCAGTCTCGCTTCAGGCTGGCGGCGGACCCAGACCGCTGTGGCCCCTGGCGAGGCTAGAAGGCGGACGTTACGTGGACGAACGCTAGGTCGGCTGCGACCGCAACACCTGCGCTACCAAAGAGTCGGCAGCGATACCTTCCGCTTCGGCCTGGAAGTTGAGGACCACGCGATGGCGGAGCACTGCCATGGCGATGGCCTGAACGTCTTCGAGATCGGGAACGGGCCGGCCATCCATGGCTGCCCGTGCCTTGGCTCCCAGCACTAGGTACTGCGAGGCCCGTGGTCCAGCCCCGTAGCTCAGATACTTGCAAATGTCAGGCAGAGCATTCGGATCCTCCGGCCGAGTAGCCCTGGCCAGTGCGACGGCATACTTCACGACTGTTGGAGGAGCAGGAATCCTCCGGACCAAGCGCTGCAACTCCAGGACTTCGCTTCCACTCAGCACCGGCGCGACGGTGGCGTCGCTGTCGCTGGTTGTCGCTGCAACGATACGTTCCTCCTCTGCTGCCGACGGATACGTGACCCGCAACTCGAACATGAAGCGATCGAGCTGCGCCTCGGGGAGCGGATACGTAGCTTCCTGTTCGATAGGGTTTTGCGTGGCGAGGACGAAGAACGGTGACGGAAGCGCATACGTCTGACCCGCCACGGTAACCGAACGCTCCTGCATGGCCTGAAGGAGCGCTGCCTGAGTCTTCGGTGGGGCGCGATTGATCTCGTCCGCGAGTACTACGTTCCCGAAGATCGGTCCCTTCACGAACTTGAACACGCGGTGGCCGGTGGCGTGGTCTTCCTCCAACAGTTCAGTCCCCGTTATGTCGCTAGGCATGAGGTCTGGAGTGAACTGGATGCGCGAGAAGGAGAGGTCCAGTGCCTCCGAGACTGTTTGCACCAGAAGGGTCTTGGCGAGCCCTGGGACACCCACGATCATGACGTGTCCGCCGGCCAGAATTGCCGCAACGAGGTTCTCGATGACTTCCTGGTGGCCGACTATGCGGCGCCCGATCTGCTGCACTAGAGCCTGACGGGCTGCCGCTAGCCGGCGCAGTAGCTCTAGATCGCGCTCTCTGTCGTGATGATCGCCGCGCACCGCGGCCACGGGTGTCGAACTAGCCACGCGTCGTCCTCCGGGTCGATGCCGCAACATAATGGAGTGCAGGTGCAGCAGCTAAGGGAGCGCGGCGGAGCGCCAGAGTGTCCGTAGCCGGCCCGCCCTTTAGGGCACCAAGAAATCGGTGCGTCGCTCCAGGGGGTAGTTGTCGCTGACTAGCCGTGCCACGACGGTAAAGCGACCGCGCAGCGTTGCGGGGTCCCAGTTGGCGCGGAAGACCAGAGTATCGCCGCGATCGAGCACGCGCGTCTGCAGGGCTTGCGTGAACATTCTGCCCTCGCTCCAACGCCAGAGTTCGCGGCCAGTGCTGTCGATCACGACGAAGTCGTGCGTCTGACCGCTCGGGAACATGACCTCGACGCGGCTGCCGCGATTCACTACCTGGAAGGCGAACGCCACCTCTCGGCCCACGCTTGCCTCGATGCTTCCGTCCAAGGGCTGGCTAGTTGTGTCCTGATTCAAGGCGTGTTCAGGGCTACGGGAGGGCGTCCCGCAAGACGTGGCCACACCCAAAGCTGCCAGCAAGACGAGTTCCCGGAAGGACACCCAGTATTGTCCTCCGTGCAGGCGGTCGACCAAGGGGCTCGGAGCGGCGCCAAGTTAGTGACCTAGATCGTGGTCGTCAAGGAGCTGCGATGCCTGTAAGTGCCATATTTGCAAGGAATTCGGGCCCATGATAGAACTCGTGTACCACCTCGTACGCCCTCTCTCGCAACAACGGATTCTTTGCTTGCGCTTTTTTTCACAAAGTCCTAGATTCCCGCGCGGCATGGACGCCGGAGAGCGGTCCCGCGAGCAGGGTTCCCGCGAGGCACGTCGCGGTCCCCTAGGGAGCTTGGCGCAGTACGCCGCTGCCGGCTTCGAGTTCGCGGCGTCCGTTCTGTTGGGTCTGCTCGCAGGGCAGTGGCTGGACAAGAAGCTGGGGACTGCGCCGCTGTTTCTGTTGATAGGGGTTTTGTTAGGGATGGCGGCAGGTTTCTGGAATCTCTACCGGCTGTCGGCCAAGCTGCAGCAGCGCTCCCCTTCTCAGGACGGGGAATGAAGGCGTTAGGCGGCTTCGCCGCATCGTGCGTGGCAGCGGTGGCCGTGAGCTACCTGGCGGCGGCCGCGTTCTTCGAGAGTGCGGCTGAGCGAGAGGCACTGCGGCTGGCAGCAGTGGCCGTACTGGCAGTGCAGGTGCTGGCCTTTCCTGCGGTGCGCGCGATAGTACGGCGCAACTTGGTAGCGGGGTGGGGACTGGGCACCATGCTGAGAGTGTCGCTGTTGGTGGTTGCTGCGCTGGTGGCGGTACCGGTGCTGCGTCTGGACCGGGAAGCGGCGCTTGTGGGTACGGTGATCTTTCTTTTCGTCACTACACTGGTCGAACCCATTTTCCTGAAATGATTCTCAGCCTAGCGCTGGCTTTTGCGCTGAACGCACTGCCCTCGAGCGAGGGGAGTGCCGGCACGGGTGTTTCTGCAGCAGCTCAGGAAGCGGCCAAGCCCGAGCGGGTGGACATTATCACGCCGCACATTACCGACAGCTATCACATGGAGGTGCCCTATTGGGCGCCCCCGTTCTACAAAGAGATCTGCCTCGGCCGCCACGTAGGCGAGCATCAGTGCGAGCCGCTCTGGGAGCCGGTGCGCATCGGTGGACTGGAGCTGCAGCTTTCGCCTACCAAGCATGTCGTGATGCTGCTGGTCGCGGCTACTCTCTGTGCTCTGGTGCTCATCGGTACTGCCAGGGCGCACGTTAGGCATACTCACGCCATCGGGAGGCCGAAAGGTTTCGGAGCTGGGATCGAAGCGGTCATCTTGTACTTGCGCAACGAGATCTATCTCCCCAATCTGGGCCCGCACGGCGAGCGCTACGTACCGTATCTCCTCTCGCTCTTCTTCTTCATTTTGTTCGCGAACCTCTTGGGCCTCGTTCCTTACGGATCTACGGCTACCGGGAATATTTCCGTAACGGCGATGCTGGCGGTGCTTTCGCTCTTGGTGACGGAAATATCGGGGATGCGTGCGCTCGGATTGGGCTATTTGGGAACGATCTTCTACTGGAACAGGGAGCTTCCACTTCCGATCAGGGTGCCGATGTTGCTGATCATGTCGCCGGTGGAGATCGTGGGTAAGCTGGCCAAGCCGTTCGCATTGGCGATACGTTTGTTCGCGAACATGACGGCCGGCCACATAGTCCTTCTGGCGTTGATGGGGCTAATTTTCGAGTTCATGGGTCCGGCGGTCGTGGCGCCGTTCGGGATGGCGCTGGGGATCATGCTGCTGGAGATTTTCGTGGCGTTCTTGCAGGCGTTCATTTTCACGCTGCTCACCAGCGTGTTTATCGGCCAGATGAGAACGGCGCACCATTGAGGTCGTTAGTGGTAGCGGCGCTGGTGTGACCTGCCGGCGCACTGTCCGGGAGCTGGCGCTCCGCTCCCGCGATGGAGTACCTGGTCGGGTGACCGGGGAAGCCCGTTGAGGCCCGGGCCTCGGGGACGGGTAGCAGCACCGGACGCCGGTGTTGCGGAGCGCGATGGACGGTAACAGTTCGACAGGAGAAATAAATGACGGGAATGTTCGCGCTGCTGCAGGCGGCCGCAGATGCGGCCAATGCGAGTCAAGGGCTGGCGCTGATGGGTGCAGCTGTGGGTGCCGGCATCGCCGTTTTGGGAGCCGGTCTGGGTATCGGCCGGATCGGCGGGCAGGCGGCGGAAGCCATAGCGCGCCAGCCGGAAGCTGCCGGCAAGATCCAGGGTGCAGCTCTGATTCTCGCGGCACTGGTGGAAGGTGCCGCGTTGTTCGGAATCGTCATCGCCTTCCTCATCCAGGGGAAGTTCTAGGAAGCTTGTCCGGTCGAGCGTCCCCGGGGGCGCTCGACCTCGCCGAGGCCATGGGCGCCGATGTGCGGAGACGATGGCCGCCGCTTGGCCCGTAACTACTTTTATTCGATCGAATTCCCAATGTCGAATCTTTTGATGGTGCCGTTGCTTGCTGCCGCCGAGGAAGGCCAGCGCGTGGATCTGCTATCGCCGAGCGGCGGCTTGATGCTATGGACGCTGATCATCTTCGCCGTCCTCCTGGTGATCCTGTCCCGCTTCGCGTTCAAGCCGATCCTCGCAGCCGTGGAGGCGCGTGAGCGTTCTCTGCAGGAAGCCATCGATTCGGCGCGCCGCGACCGGGAGGAGGCGGCGCGCCTGCTCGCCGAGCAGCGTGCCCGTTTGGAAGAGGCGCATAACGAGGCTCAGCGACTGATCGCCGAGGGGCGCGCTGCAGCGGACAGACTTCGCCACGAGATGCTGGAGGAAGCCAAGCAGCAACAGCAGGAGATGTTGGAACGTGCCCGCCGCGAGATCGAGACCGAGAAGGCCAATGCTCTGGAGGATCTGAGGCGTGGTACCATCGACTTGGCGATCGCGGCTGCGGAGCGCGTCATCGAGCGTAACCTCGACGCCGCTGCCAACCGCGAGATCGTAGAGCGGTTCCTCGCTTCCTTGGACGAAGTACGCGAGGCTTCCTGATGCGCGAGACTACGATCGCCAGGAACTACGCAGAGGCTTATCTAGAGCTGGCTCGCCGGGCCCGCGACCTGGAAGGCTGGCGCACGGCGCTGGATGCGCTGGCTGCCGCGATGGCGAGCGATCCGCGGCTGCGCAATTTTCTCGCGGCGCCGCAGATTTCCGCGGCCGACAAGAACGCCGTCATCGAACGAGCCTTGGCCGGTCGTGTGCCACGCGCGATGCTGCGCTTCGTCCAGAAGGTGATAGTCAACCGGAGGCAGTTGCTCATTCCTGCCATCGCGGTCGAGTTCGGCAACCTTGTGGACGAGGTGGAAGGGCGCCTGCACGCCAGGGTCATGGTAGCGCGCGAAGCGGACGACGACGTCCGCGCTATCATGGTGCGCGAACTGTCGCGCGTTTTCCGTCGCACGGTGGTGCCGCATATAGAGGTCAACCGCGCTCTGTTGGGTGGCCTCGTCGTCCGCGTGGGTGATCGCGTGATAGACGGATCGGTACGCCGGCGTCTGAGAGCGTTGCGCGCCCAACTGCTGGCGGGCAGAATCGTGCTGGGTGCGGGCGCTGTGAGGTAACCGTGGCGTGAGCGGCCCATCGGAAGTAACGGTCGTCCCGAAACCGTGGGGATACGAAAAGATCTGGGCCCGAACGGATCGTTACGTGGGCAAGATCCTGCACATCAACGCAGGCCACGCTCTATCCGTCCAGTACCACGAGCGCAAAGACGAGACCGTCTATCTTCTGTCGGGAGAGCTCAGGTACTGGATCGCGACGGCACCGGTGCGCACTTCTGAAGAACTAGCTGCTGCTACTTTCGAGGAAGTGCGACTGCGAGTCGGGGATGCCTATCGAATTACCCCGGGGACGGTTCACTACATGGAAGCAGTCACCGACTGCGATGTATTGGAGGTATCGACGCCCGAGCTGGATGACGTGGTGAGGTTGCGCGACCGCTACGGTCGCGAGGGGACGAGCGCACCATGAAGGTGATCATTCCGCTTGCCGGTAAGGGAACGAGGCTGCGCCCTCACACGCATGTGATCCCGAAGCCGCTCATAAAGATCGCTGGTAAGCCGATGATGGCTTACATCCTAGAAAAGCTGGAGCGGCTCGGGACCGTGGAGCAGATCATCTACATCACGGGGCACCTCAAGGAAAAAGTGGAGGAGTACGTCCGCGAAAACTGGCAGCTCCCCGCGGTTTTCGTAGAGCAGGTGGTGCAGGACGGGACTGCGGGTGCAGTGGCTTTAGCTCGGCCGTACGTGGACCAGCCGGTGCTGATAGTTTTCGCCGACACCATTTTCGACGCCGATCTCTCCGTCATAGACCGGATCGACGCCGACGGCATCATATGGGTCAAGGAGGTCGAGGACTACCAGCGCTTCGGAGTCGTCGTGACGGACGGCTCGGGCAACATGACGCGTATCGTCGAAAAGCCCGATACGCCGATATCGAGAAGAGCCAATATCGGCCTGCACTATGTGCGCAACTGGCAACTTCTGTTCGAAGGAATCGATTGGGTGCGCTCCCAGCCGCGCTACAAGGGCGAGTACTATCTGACGGATGCGTTCCAGTACATGATAGACCACGGGGCGCGTATAGCCGTAGTAGATGTGGACGCGTGGTACGATGCGGGGAAGGTGGAAACCGTCTTGGCCACGAACCGAGCGATGCTGGAACACGGCCATGCGCGGCGTCCTGCGACCTTGGCTGCGGGCACGATCATCGAGCCAGTCTACATCGAGGAAGGTGTGGACGTAGTGGACTCGGTGATCGGGCCCAACGTGTCGATCGGGGGCGGAACGGTGATTCGCTCCTCGCGCTTGCGCGACACTATCGTCGGATCTGGTGCCAGCATAGTCGACTGCGACTTGCACGACTCTCTCATCGGGGACGAAGCGTTCGTTCAGCGTGTGCGGGGCCGGATGACCATCGCCGATCACTCGGAAGTCGTAGGGGACTGAGACCCGATGTCCGGGAGCGCAACCGAACGCTCCGGCGACTCCCAGGCAACTCGGGCCCGTCTTCCACGGACGGTCATAGCGCTGGCTGCGGTTTCGCTGCTTACCGACGCCTCCAGCGAGATGATCTACCCGCTTCTCCCGGTGTTCCTCTCCACCGTGTTGGGTGCCAGTGCACTGGCAATCGGCGCGATAGAAGGTGCCGCTGAGTCCACGGCGGCTCTGCTGAAGTTGCTGAGCGGCTGGTGGTCGGATAGACTAGCGCGACGCAAGCCGCTCGTAGTCGCTGGTTACGGGCTAGCCTCGTTGGCGCGCCCGCTGGTCGGATTGGCGGGCAACGTGGAGCAGGTACTGGCCTTGCGTCTCGTAGACCGGGTGGGGAAGGGGATCCGCACCGCTCCGCGGGATGCACTCATCGCGGACAGTGTCGATCCGGCTATCAGGGGACGAGCCTACGGTTTCCATCGGGCGGCAGACCATGCGGGAGCGGTAGTTGGCCCACTGCTGGCGTCGGCGCTGCTCTACCTGGGGCTGCACCTACGGTCGGTGTTCCTGCTGGCGGCAGTGCCGGCCGTGCTGGCTATGCTGACGCTGGTCCTAGCCGTGCCGGAAGCGAAGCGCGAGCCACCGCGGACCGCCAGCTCGCGTGGCCTGACGACCGCGGGGCTTAGCGGTACGTTTTGGGGTTACCTGCTCGTTCTCCTGCTGTTCACGTTAGGCAATTCTAGCGACGCCTTCCTCTTGCTACGCGCCGCGCAACTGGGCGTGCCGCCCTCGCTCGTTCCGGTTCTCTGGTCCTTCTTGCACGTGGTGAAATCGTTATCCAGCACGCCGGGAGGTATTCTCTCGGACAAGCTAGGTCGGCGGCCTATGATCGTCGCGGGCTGGTTCGTCTATGCAGCTGTGTACGCTGGATTCGCGGTGGCGAGCGAGCCGTTGCACGCGTGGCTCCTCTTCGCGGCCT
>DATMBI010000117.1:0-3795 GCA_035559375.1 Gemmatimonadaceae bacterium
GTGCCGCTCTGGGCTGCCCTTGCCGCCCTGGTAGGGGCATCGGCAGCATGGTACGGCACAGTGACGCTACTGGCGTTTCGAGCGGGAAGCAACTGGGATACGCTGCTAGCTACCGTGTCGCGAATGGGGCGCGAGACCGCAGTGGTGGCTGCGTTTCTCGTCCTGGTAGCGCTAGTGGTGGCGGTGCGGCGTCGGAGCAGGAGCAGAACGTGACCGCCGAGGCTGCTGCAGGCCGCTTTTGCTTGCCACAGTTCGCCGACTACTTGGCGCTGGAGCGAGGTAGCTCGCGACGAACCGTGGACTCCTATTTGAGGGATATACGGCGCCTGGCGCTGTTCGCCGCACAACGAGGGGTATACGACCCCGCTTCCATCGATGCAACGCTGCTACGAGAGTATATCTATCACCTGAAAGACTCGGGGCTGGCTCCCACATCGATCCGGCGCAACGTCTCGGGCTTGCGAACGTACTTCCGGTTCTTGTTGGCCGACGGGATCGTGGCTGCCGATCCGAGCGAGCGGCTGGAGTTGCCACGACGTTGGCGGACGCTACCTAACGTGCTCACTCAAGCGGAGGTGGAACGACTGCTGGCCGCGCCGCAGCAAGACGAACCAATGTATTACAGAGACCGTGCCCTATTGGAAGTCGCGTATTCTTCGGGCCTGCGGATCTCGGAGCTGGTGGGGCTGGAAACAAGGGACATTATCATGGAAGATGGCTTGGTGCGTGTGATGGGGAAGGGCGGCAAGGAGCGACTGGTGCCGCTTGGCCGAGCAGCGCTAGGGGCGCTAGCCCTATACCTCCGAGAGCTGCGACCTCGCCTCGATAAAGGAGAGACCAGTGCGGGTCGTGTCTTTCTCAATGCCAGGGGAGGGCCGCTTTCGCGGATGGGGGCGTGGAAGATTGTGAGGAGGCATGTAGCTCGTGCCGGTATCGACAAGAGAGTTTCTCCGCACACGCTGCGACACAGTTTTGCCACCCATCTGCTGGAGCGAGGAGCCGACCTACGTGCCGTACAAGAGATGCTTGGGCATGCCGACATCTCTACCACCCAAATCTACACACACGTGGATCGCGAGTATCTTCGTAAGGTGCACAGAGACTTCCACCCGCGGCCCTGACGTTTCGCAGGGAGGGTGCCATGCCTGACTCGGCCCAGGAAATCCGGATTCTCGTGGTCGACAACTACGATTCGTTCACGTACAACCTGGTGCAGTACCTGGGCGAGCTCGGCACGCGCCCGGAGGTAGTACGCAACGACGCGCTCGCGGTCGCTGACGTGACAGAACTCGGACCCGATGCCATCGTCATTTCGCCCGGTCCATGCACGCCCGCCGAGGCCGGAATATCGGTTCCGTTGGTACGTAGCTTGGGGTCGACCACACCCATTCTCGGAGTCTGTCTCGGACACCAAGCGATAGCCGAAGCGTACGGAGGGCGGGTAGTAAGAGCTAAGCGCGTGATGCACGGGAAGACGTCTTTGGTCAGGCACGCTGGCCGCGATCTCTTCGCAGGGTTACCGTCTCCGCTAGAGGTGATGCGCTATCACTCCCTCGTTGCCGAGAGCGAGACGCTGCCGCCTGAACTAGAGGTGTTGGCAGTAGCGGATGACGATCCCACCGAGATTCACGCCTTGCGCCACCGCCGGTTCCCGGTCTGGGGAGTCCAGTTCCATCCGGAGTCCGTAATGACAGCTAGCGGGCGTACTCTGCTACGCAACTTCCTGGACCTCGCAGCATCGTTCCGCTCAGGTCGGTATATCGCTCGGTGAACGCTTCGGCGAGTGGCGCGCTATCCGGATGGAAGGCCAGCACTGGGTATGCGTGGTACGTCGCGGCGGTGCTGATGCTGGCCAACGTGTCTGCGTTCATCGACCGCCAAATCCTTGCTCTCATGGTGGACCCCATCCGGGCTGATCTGGGAATCAGCGATACGCAGATGAGCCTTCTGCTCGGCTTGGCCTTTGCCGTGTTCTACTCACTGATGGGCATCCCGATCGGCCGCCTGGCAGACAGCGGGAACCGGCGTGCCATCATAGCTGTGGGAATAGCGTTGTGGAGTGGCATGTGCACTGCCTGCGGGTTGGCTCGCAGCTACTGGCAACTCTTCCTGGCGCGCGTCGGCGTCGGGATCGGGGAGGCAGCGCTCACTCCGCCGGCATACTCGCTGTTGGCTGACTACTTCCCGCCGGCTCGGCTCGCCGGGGCCTTGAGCGTGTTCAGCATGGGGATCTTTCTCGGATCAGGGCTGGCGTACCTTGTCGGCGGGACGGTTATCGAGGTAGTGCAGGGTATGGACGGTTGGCCGTTATTGGACGGCTTGCGACCGTGGCAGCGAGTGTTCGTGGTGGTCGGAGTGCCAGGACTTGTCCTCGCCCTACTCATGCTCACGGTGAGAGAGCCGGCACGCCGGAGCCGAAGCGAGCGAACGCCACCCATGCGCATGCTCATCCAGTATCTACGCGTGCACCGAGGTGCCTACTTAGCGCATGGGACTGGCTACTCGCTTTTTTCGCTCGTCAACTACGCCACAGCTGCATGGTTCCCTGCGTACTTCATGCGCGTGCACGGCTGGAGTGCAGGGAAGGTCGGTCTGTACATGGGTGGTGCTACTCTCGCTTTCGGCTCGCTGGGAGTCTTGGCAGGGGGTCGCCTAGCGACTTGGATGTCGAATCGTGGTAAGGAAGACGCGAACCTGCGAGTGGGCACGGTCGCAGCGCTAGGCACCACGCTGGCCGCATTGCCTCTTTACCTCGGCCGAAGCGAAGCAGTAGTCGTGGTAGCCCTCCTATTGACTAACGTGTTCGCGGCCTTTCCGTGGGGAGCAGCCGCAGCCGCCGTCCAGGAAATGACGCCAGCCGACATGCGAGGCCAAGCCTCGGCGCTCTTTCTCCTGTTGGTGAACGTAATCGGGCTCGCGCTCGGCCCGACAGCCGTTGCAATACTGACCGACCACGTTTTCGCGCGCGACGAAGCAGTCGGGCTCTCGTTGCTCGTGGTGACCTTGGTGGGTCGGCTGGTCGCAGCTGGCTCGTTCGCTTCGGGCGCCACGAGCTATGCAGCAGCGGTACGCACTGCACGCGCATGGACCGGATGAGGTTCTAGGGACGCCGGCCAACTAGTTGGTGACCGGCTTATAGCCTTTGAATGCCCCTGCCGGCAGTGTAAGTTGAATGGCGTGCCTTTCGCCCCCTCACGCGCTGCTCCCAGAGCATGGCTACACTGGCGGTAATCCCGTCCCGCCTGGGAGCTACTCGACTCCCTCGAAAGCCTTTGCGCCTAGTGGCCGGCGTGCCACTGGTAGTGCGGGTGTGGCAGCGGGTCCGCGAGGCCCACTGCTGCGACCGCATCGTCGTCGCCACCGATAGCGACGAGGTAGCGTCCGCACTGCATGAGTACGGAGCCGAGGTCGTTCTAACGTCGCCAGCACATGTCTCGGGAACAGACCGTGTGGCGGAAGTCGCTGAACGAGCTGAGTTTAGACCATATGATGTTATCCTC
Organism: Gemmatimonadaceae bacterium; assembly: GCA_035559375.1. Lineage (GTDB taxonomy): Bacteria > Gemmatimonadota > Gemmatimonadetes > Gemmatimonadales > Gemmatimonadaceae > DATMBI01. The sequence goes on from DATMBI010000117.1 coordinate 3,501, forward strand.
AACGTCCAGGGAGACGAACCCTTCCTGCCTACAGCCGGTATCGCAGGAGTACTCGGTTTGGTAGCCTCGGGACGTTTTGCTTTGGCCACACTCGCCGTCAAGGCCGGTCCGGAAGTGTTGGAGAGACCGGAGGTCGTAAAGGTAGTGGCGGCAGACAACGGCGAAGCGCTGCACTTCAGTCGCGCGGCGATTCCGTTTTTGCGCGACGCGGAAGACAGATGCCTGCGCGATGCTATGGTGTGGCGGCATGTTGGACTCTACGGCTACCGGCGGGAGGCTTTGCTCGAGTGGGCCC
>DATMBI010000118.1:0-2952 GCA_035559375.1 Gemmatimonadaceae bacterium
GTGTCGTGACCGACTCGAGCGAAGCCGCGTCGGGCCACCGCCTTTGGGGAGGCCGTTTCGGTAGCGAGACCTCACCCGCTTTGCATGCTCTGAATCGTTCCATAGGTACGGATTTCCGGCTCTGGCCATTCGACATAAGACTCTCCAAAGCCTGGGCGGTGGCGCTCTGGGGTGCAGGTGTTCTGAGCCTGGAGGAAAGCAAATCACTGGAAAGCGGGCTCGATGCCGTGGCACGGCGTCTTGCAGGAGGCGAGCGGCCACTAGAGTCCGACGAAGACGTGCACACGCTGATCGACCGTCTCCTACACGAGGAGGTGGGCGAGCTCGCATCCAAGCTGCACACCGGCAGGAGTCGCAACGATCAGGTTGCCACAGCGACGCGGATGTGGGCAATGGACGCGGCTGTGCAGCTGGACTCAAAGGTGCGTGAACTGCAAGGCACGATCGTGCGTCGGGCCGAGGAGCTTCGCGAGGCGATACTGCCGGCCTATACCCATTTGCAGCGGGCACAACCGGTGAGTGGCGCCCACTGGATGCTCTCGCACTTCTGGCCATTGGAACGCGACCGAGCGCGGCTGGCATCCAGCGCGCGCAGCGCATCGGTTTTGCCACTGGGCAGCGGAGCCGTGGCCGGCTGTGCCTTCCCCGTTTCCCGCGTGTTGCTGCAGGGGAGCCTGGGTTTCGAGGCACTCTCGCCTAACAGCATGGACGCGGTCGCCGATCGCGATTTCGTCGCCGAGATGGTTTTTGCGTGCACGCTGCTAGCCACCCATCTCTCCCGGCTGGCAGAGGATCTCATTCTCTTCGGAAGCAGCGAATTCGGTTTTTTGCGCTTCGGCGACTCCTTCACGACGGGATCGAGCATGATGCCGCAGAAGCGCAATCCCGATGCCCTCGAAATAGCGCGAGGCTCTGCGGCGAGGGTGCTGGGAGATCTAGTGTCCCTCCTGGGCACGCTCAAAGGGCTACCGAGCGGCTACAACAAGGACCTCCAAGACGACAAGCGAGCCTTGTTCGACGCCGTAGACACGCTGGAGCTGGTCTTGCCTGCCGTGAACGGCACCCTCGCGGAACTACAGTTCGACGCCACTCGAATGGCAGCGGCGCTCGGGAGCGCCATGATGGCGACCGATTTGGCCGACTATCTAGTACGTAGGGGTGTCAGCTTCCGCACCGCCCATCAGATAGTAGGGCGACTGGTGCGTACGAGCGAGGAGCGCGGTGTCGAGCTGGCTGATCTGAGTTTGGAGGAGTTCCGCGCTGTTCATCCCGCTTTCGAGGACGACGTTCGGGAAGCGCTCTTGCCCCGTGCCTCGATAGCACGGCGAGAAGTGGACGGCGGTACGGGTCCCGAGGCGGTAAGCCGTCAAGTGGAACTGGCCAGAGCTCGTCTCGCGAGGAAACTAGAGTTGGCGGGGCACGGTTACCCATAGGGTGCCGGCACTACGGGAAGGTCGCCTGAAGGGGCCAGGTGCACTAAGTTTCGATCGAGTATGGAGAGAGGTCGCCCTTGAGCCTCAGGCCTAGGCGAAACACGCCCAGCGTCTTCGTGGGCGGGATCGGTATCGGCTCGGCACACCCGATTGCGGTGCAGTCGATGACCAACACTGATACGGCTGACGCCGCTGCCACCGCACAGCAGGTCGTGGCGTTGGCTGAGGCAGGTTCCGAACTGGTACGAATCACGGTCAACACGGAAGAGGCTGCCCGGGCGGTGCCCGAAATCGTCTCGCGCGTCGAAGACGCTGGCCTGATGGTCCCGATCGTCGGCGACTTCCACTACAATGGCCATATTCTGCTCACTCGTTATCCGGGGTGCGCTAGGGCACTGGCCAAGTATCGGATCAATCCCGGGAACGTGGGAAGCAAGCGGCGCGACGAAAACTTTCGCGCCATAGTCGCGGTGGCGATCGAGAACGACAAGCCCGTGCGTATCGGTGTCAACTGGGGCTCGCTCGATCAAGACCTCCTCACCAGCATGATGGACGAGAACGCACGATTGCCAGAGCCGCGGGATGCTCGGGACGTGTACCTGGACGCCATGGTGGAGAGTGCTTTGCGTTCGGCTGCCTTGGCCGAGGAGTGCGGTCTCCGCCACGATCGCATCGTTCTCTCCACGAAGGTGTCCCAGGTCCCGGACCTAGTCGACGTGTACCGGCGCCTGGCAGGGCGCTGCGACTACCCGCTTCACCTGGGTCTCACCGAAGCGGGGATGGGTAGGAAAGGTGTAGTAGCGAGTAGCGCGGGAATAGCGATTTTGCTCGCCGACGGCATCGGTGACACGATCCGGGTGTCGCTGACACCGGAACCCAACGGCGATCGCCGAGAGGAAGTGAGGGTGGCGCAATCGATACTGCAGTCCCTGGGATTGCGGCGTTTCGCACCGGAGGTGTCGGCGTGTCCAGGCTGCGGGCGTACGACGTCCACGTTCTTCCAGCAGATGGCTCAGGACATTCAGGCTTACATCCGCGAGCGAATGCCCGACTGGCGCTTGCGTTACCCAGGCGTGGAAGAGCTGCGCGTGGCAGTGATGGGGTGCGTAGTCAACGGGCCTGGCGAGTCGAAACACGCGCACATAGGGATATCTCTCCCAGGCACGTTCGAGGAGCCCAAGGCACCGGTATACGTGGACGGCCGACTGTTGACCACACTGCGGGGGCCCGGTTTAGTCGAGGAGTTCCTGCGCATACTCGAGGACTACGTGGCAGCGCGCTACGGTAGCGCAACGGCGAATGCGGGTGTTCGGGCCGTCTAGCCAGCAGGGGTCTTAGCCAGTTCGGCAACGATCGCTTCCAGTTCGGCAACCGCTGGCTCGTCGAAGCCTGCTTCTTTCAGGGCGGCTAGCAAGTGGTCGAACCAGCCCAGTGTGGCGGCTCGGCCCCTGTAGCGCTGCCAGACCGCACTAGGGTCCACGGTGCGACTGAGCTCCGATGCCAGGGTGCCTGCGTCGTG
>DATMBI010000119.1:0-3931 GCA_035559375.1 Gemmatimonadaceae bacterium
GGTGACCGCCGCAACGCCTACGTCTTCAGCACCAACCTCGCCGGGGCCAAACACGACCGACAGGTTGCCCTAGAGGGACGCGAGGTCAACCTCTCGTGGGATGCCGTGTGGGATGTACAGACGCAGATTCGAGAGGACGGCTGGGTAGTGGAAATGCGTATCCCGTTTCGGGCTCTGCGCTTCGACCGCGGCAACGAGCAGACCTGGGGGATAAACTTCTCGCGCCGTATCCGCCGCAACAACGAGGTCTCCTTCTGGTCGCCTGTGCCGCGCGCTTATAACATGAACCGCGTGTCGCTGGCCGGGAATCTCGTAGGTCTAGCCACTGGCAGCGCCGGGCGCGACCTCCGAGTCAAGCCGTATTTCGCCGCTAGCACGGTGCGTCCGGTCGGTTCGCAGGCACTGCCCGACCCACGCACTGCCACGACAGGGGACATCGGCGTTGACATAAAGGCGGCTCTTACACCCGGCCTAACGGCAGATCTAACTGTCAATCCCGATTTCGCACAGGCTGAGGCCGACGAGCAACAGGTCAATCTCACTCAGTTCTCGCAGTTCTTCCCAGAGAAACGTGACTTTTTTCTCGAGAACTCCGGGATCTTCTACGTTGGAGACGCAGCTCGCAACAACAGGGTGAACCCGACCCCCACACCCGACGAAGACAACCTGCTCTTCTTCAGCCGTCGCATCGGTCTTACGAGCGATGGTCGCCCCGTACCGATCGCTGGCGGGGCGCGCCTCAGCGGGAAACTGACGGAACACTTGCGCGTTGGCCTTCTCGACGTTCAAGAAAGGGAAGTTCCCGGCCGGCCCGCTTTCAATTCGTCGGTGATCAGATTGCGCCAGAACTTGGGGAACAGTGGCTCGGACGTCGGGTTTCTTTTCATGCAGCGAACTGCTACTAGCGGCCCTTCGTTCAGCAATCGCGTCTATGGATTGGACAAGAACATCCGCCTCCTGGGTGCAGTCGACTGGAATTCGTACTTCGTCCGTACTTCTTCTCCGGGAATCGCGAAGGGGGATTACTCTTGGCGTTCTACGATCAACTACGAGGGTAACTTCCTGCATGTAAAGGCCGGGGTGATGGAACTGGGTGAGGGCTTCCGCAACGACCTGGGCTACTACCGGCGCACGGATGTCCGGAAATGGCTGCTGGATTCCGGCATAAGGCCACGTTCCACCTGGCTGCGCCAGCATGGAATACGAGAGATCCATCCCCATGTCACCTGGGACTACCAGGAGAGCCTGGAGGGCGTGATTGCAGCCAAGCGCCTCCACTCCGGAAACTCCTTTTTCTTCAACAACGGCGCTGTCATCGAGTTCTCCTACAACCCCGCGTTCCAGCGCCTAACGGCTCCCTTCCGGATCAGCCGGCACGCCGAACCGATCCCGGCCGGCGCGTACCCATGGTTCGAGCGCATGATCTTCGTCATCAGCGATCAGAGCCGTCCCCTTTCCACCTCATTCCGCTACATTTGGGGCGGCCTCTGGACCGGCACCCAACGCACGCTGAACGGTAGCGCGACGTTCCGGCCCTCGCATCGTTTCCGCGCCACGTTCGGGATTCAGCGTACTGCTGCCAAGCTCCCGCAGGGAAACTTCGTTTCTAGCGTATATACTTTCAGAGGCAACTACTCGTTCAACACGAGAATGTTCGTGGACGCACTCACCCAGTACGATCCCGACACACGCCAGTTCAGTTCGAACATCCGCTTCAACCTAATCCACCGCCCGCTCTCGGATCTGTTCATCGTCTACAACGATCAGCGCTTTCTTACAGCGGATGCGCCAGTGGCGGGACGTGGACTGACGGTCAAGTTCACGCAGATGTTTTCCTTCTGAGCGCTCTCTGTCGAGCGCGCTGCTACGAGGTCTGCCGCAGTCTGCGGAGGAGTAGCTCGTAATCGCCTGGGGTGTCGAGATCGGGGGGCGGAGGAAGAGGTACTTCCACGAGCTCGATCTCCGCAGGACGGGCGGCAAGGTATTCCCTGGCTCCCACGTCACCGCGCAGCTGTGCCAGGTCGGCGAACGTCTCGCGGCTGAAGAGGACTGGATGCCCACGAACACCACGGTAACGAGGCGCTACGACCGGACGACCACAAACACGCCAGCGTTGGACTAAACGATCGACTACTCCCGGATCGAGCGTGGGCTGATCACCCAAGACGACGAGCGCTGCCCCGACGTTAGGCGGTAGCGCCCTCAAGCCGGCCGCGAGCGAGCTGGACAGACCCCGCTCCGGCTCGTGATTCTCGACCCACAGCAACGCTAACCCCTCGAGAGCCGAGCGCATCGTCTCTGCCTGGTGACCGACTACGACGGCGACGTACTGTACCGTGCTACGCAATAGAGTCTCCACGACCGTGCGGATCACCGTAGAGCCTCCGAACGGGAGCAGAAGTTTCTGCGCCCCGAAGCGCCGAGCGCTACCAGCCGCCAGGACTACGGCGGCTACGGCTGCAGCTCGCTCACCCGTAGGGAGACCATGCTCCTTGCGATACAGGTGGAGGCCAGAGTGCAATACCGTGAGCGGAAGACGGATGCAATTCAGTCTCGCGGGCGGTACCCGCGCTTCCAGCACTCGCAGGAGGTCGTCCACGGCCAGCGTGTCGACCTCGTCCAAGGGGGCGTTTTGCACGAGCTCCGTCATAACTGACGCAGCGGCAACGCAGAGCGCACAGGCATTGGCAGTGAACGCCGCTTCGCGAACGACTTCGGAATCGACGAGCACTTCGATCCGCACCCTGTCGCCACAGAGCGGATTGACGCCTTCCTGTACGAAGCTGGGCCGCTGGAGCCTGCGCTGGTTGCGCGGCCGCCGGAAATAATCCATGAGCTTGGCGCTGTACAGTCCAGCCATCAACCACCTCCCCTTCGAGCACTCGCACTCAGCGGCTCTCCCGTCCTGCCACGCAAAGCAGCCAGAGCCTCGGCTAGTATGCTCAATGCGATCTCGCCAGGCGTGCGAGCTCCGATGTCGAGGCCGATCGGAACACGTATTCGCTCCAGCTTCTCCAGGGCGACCCCCTCGGCAGCGAGAAAGTCCTTGAGCGCTCGCCCGCGCCGCCTACTGCCTAGTACGCCCACGTATCCAGCGTCGCTGGCCAACACCTCTCGCAGAACTGGGAGATCGTACTTGTAGTCGTGCGCCAGAAGAACGACAGCGGTGCCGCGATCGGGCCGCAGTCGCTGAGCGAGCTCGGACGGCATGCCCACTAATACAGCGTCGGCGTCTGGGAAGCGGGCCGGCTTAGCGAAGCTCTCGCGGCCATCCACCACTACAGTGCGCCACCCCAACGCGTGGGCCAGACGCACGAGCTCCATAGCTACGTGCGTGGCTCCGACAACCAGAAGAGTCAGCGGTGGAGAGTGCACCTCGAAGTAAACCCGGCTCCGGCCATCGCTCGTGCGCACTTCGAGCACACGCGACTGGCCAGCTGACAACGCTTGCAGAGCCTCGCGTACCAAGTTCTGCGCATCGCTACCGTCACTCGTCGAGCCACTGTAGCTTCCGTCCGCACGCACTACGATCCAACCGCCGACTTCCAGAGACCGCACCAACACTACAGGATGCCCTCGCTGCAGCTCTTCCTGCGCCAGTTGCAGCGCTCGCAGCACCGGATCTTGCGGACCACCGGCCAGCGGTTCGATCAGCACCTCTATGCTTCCCCCGCACGTCATTCCGAGCTCGGCAGCATCCTCGTCACCCAGTTGCAAGGCGATGAGCGACGATTGGCCTGTCTCCAGGACGCGCTGCGATTCTTCGATCACCCGTGCGTCGACACAGCCGCCTATGGTGACGCTGCCGAGCACGTTACCGTCTGCATCTACCCACATTCGGCTCCCCGCATCGCGCGGTCTACTGCCATGTACGGCGACGAGCGTGGCCATGGCAGCGCGGCTGGTCACTGGCGGTACGGCGAGCATGGTT
>DATMBI010000120.1:0-3583 GCA_035559375.1 Gemmatimonadaceae bacterium
GCGTTGCAGGCCAACTTTGCAGATATCGACTCCGTGCCCGAACTCGCTGGTGAGCGATACGGCGGTGTCCTTTTGGATCTGGGGGTCTCGTCGCACCAACTCGACGATCCGGTTCGCGGGTTCACGTTCAGGCCCGGCGCTCCACTGGACATGCGGATGAGTCCGGAGCTAGCGCGCGACGCGGCCGCTATACTGAACGAAGCGACTGAACTGGAGCTGACCCTCATCTTCAAAGAGTACGCTGATTTCCCCAGGGCCGGGCGATTAGCCAGGGAGATCGTTAGGCGCAGGGTGCGCAAGCCGTTCGCCGTCAGTGACGACCTCGTGGCCGCCATTCGGCAGGTATTGGGTCCGCGGAGCGGTCCAGCCGACTTCGCGCCGGTGTTCCAAGCGCTGCGAATCGCGGTCAACGACGAGATCGGTGCGCTGGAGCGCTCGCTTCCGCGGCTGCGCGATCGCCTGCACGAAGGCGGTCGAATCGTAGTGATTGCTTATCACTCCGGAGAGGACAGGGTCGTGAAATCGGCCTTCAGGGAGTGGAGTGCAGCTTGTATTTGCCCGCCACGGCAACCCGTTTGCACGTGCCGCGGGCGCCCGCTGGGACGAACTTTGACGCGGAAGGCCGTGCTGCCGGATGCCGAGGAACTGGCTGCCAACCCGCGAGCGCGAAGCGCGCGCCTGCGTGCGTGGGAGCGGGCGGCGTGAGCCGACGGAGCAACGCTCGGCTCTTCCTGCTGAGCATATTGGCGTTCCTGGCGGTGGCTACCAGCGTCGTGTGGAGGCGTTCGCTAGGGAGTGCAGCTGCTCGGCGCTTGCATGTGCTCGTCATGCAGAGGACCGAGCTGGAGGCCGAGCGAGCGCGCCTGCTGGGCGAGATCCGCAGGGCAACTAGCCAGGTGGAGCTGGTGCCTGTCGTTGCGCGACTGGGGATGCGCTTTCCGAGTGACAGTCAGGTAGTCTTCCTACCCGTGCGGATTCAGGATTCGCTGCGGCGATGAAGTGGTCTCGATTGGCGCTGGTCGAGTGGTGTCTGGCGGCCTTCGCGGTTGCCGTGGTGTTGCGTGCCGCGCTCTTGCAGCTGGTTCAGCACTCTACCTGGGAGCGGCTAGCGCAGCGACAGCAGTTCGCGGCCAGCGCACTCCCGGCGCCGCGCGGCGCGATAGTGGACATGGAAGGCGTGCCGCTGGCCGAGAGCCAGGTTCTGGTGCGACTGGCGGTAGTACCTAACGAGGTGCGCGATCGCCGGCGCTTGCAAGCCGTCTTGCGCCGACTGAACGTGGATCGCGAGACGATAGCTCGTGCCGTGGATCCCCGGCGCCGCTGGGTGCCCATCCCGGGCACCTTCCTAGCGTCCGATGTCGCCGCTCTGCGCGCCTTGCCGGGGGTGCGACTGGAGCCCGCGGCACAGCGTGTGTACGCGCCGTCGGCGGGCCTGCGCCAGATCGTGGGACGGATGGGCAGCGAGGGTGGCGCTCTGGATGGGCTCGAGTTATTGCTGGACTCGCTGCTACGTGGCGAACGAGGCGGTGTGCGGCCGGCGGTGGGTGCGCGGGGCGAGCGCTACGAGGTGCCGGAAGCGATGAAGCAGCTACCGCGACCCGGCCATACGGTGCAACTGACGATCAGCTACACAGTGCAACAGATTTGCGACCGTGCGCTCGCCGATGCAGTGGAGCGTTCCGATGGCTCGGGTGGAGACGTACTCGTCCTGGAACCGAAGAGCGGCGAAATACGCTGCTCGGTGTCGCTGCGCAGCGGTGGAGCGCCGTCGTCGAGCATGACGATCGTCGAACCGTTCGAACCGGGTTCGACCTTGAAGCCGTTCGTGGCTGGCGCGCTCCTGGAATTGGGGAGGGCGACGCTGGACGAAGTAGTGGACGTGTACGGAGGCGTTTACCGCGTCGAGGGCCGCACTATAACCGACGTACACAAGGCAGAGCGCCTCTCGCTCGCGGACGTTATCAGGTACTCGAGCAACGTCGGTATAGTTCGCTTCGCCGAACGGTTGTCGGCTCGTGAACTGTACGAGACACTACGCGATTATGGTTTCGGAACCGCTACGGGGGTGACCTACCCCGCGGAAGCTTCGGGAACGCTCCGGCATCCGCGCTACTGGTCGCGGCAGTCGCACGCCTCGCTGGCCATCGGCTACGAGGTTGCCGTAACTCCTCTCCAGCTGGCGCTCGCCTATGCGGCGATCGCTAACGATGGCTGGCTCGTGCAGCCTGCGCTGGTGCGCGAGATACGGGATGCTGACGATCGTGTGGTGTACCGCCATAGACCGCAGAGGGTACGCAGGGTGTTGCGTGCGGAGACTGCGGCGCAGCTACGCAAACTGCTGGCGGCGGTCGTCGACAGCGGGACAGCCAGCGACGCGGCGCTGGCCACGTTTACCTTCGGCGGGAAGACAGGTACATCGCGGCGCGCCCAGGGAGGGCGCTATGGAGCAGGGCGCTACTTCTCGCTGTTCGTGGGGCTCTTCCCGGCTACCGAGCCGCAGTACGTGGTGCTGGTAAAGGTGGACGACCCGCAGGGCGTGTATTATGGCGGCAAAGCTGCAGCTCCAGTAGCGCGCGCGGTGGTCGAGGCGGCATTGGCAGCGCGCGACGTGCCACTCGAGCGCGCTCGACTTGCCGCGGAGAAGGTGCTGCGCGCTCCCAGAAATACGCGATCTCAGGAGCAGCAGGTCACCGCGCAGTCAGCGAACGTTCCGCGCGATAGCGAGGGCATGGATGCGTCGCCGACCGTCCCTACCGACAGAGTATGGCACTTTTCGTTGAGAGATGGGCTGCCGCGCCCAGCCGAAGGCGGGATCGAGGCGGTCATAGTGCCGGACGTAAGAGGTTTGCCCCTGCGAAGGGCTGTGCTCGAGTTACATCGACTGGGGTTGCGTGTGGCAGTGTCCCACGGAGGCGGGGAGTGGCACTTGGAGCCAGGACCGGGGAGCGTAGTGCGTCAGGGATCGCTCGTTAGGGTATCGGTACCGTGATCCGGCTGGCGGCGGCGGCAGTGCTCGATCTGCTGGAGCGCGAGGGCGAACTGCTGGATGTCCGTGGCGTTCTTCCCGAGAGTTTCTCGGGAGTGGCGGACGACTCGCGAATAGTGGGCCCGGGGTCTCTCTTCGTTGCCATCAAGGGGAGTGCAGCCGACGGCCACGATTACTTGGACGGCGCCACGGAGCGCGGGGCAGGAGCGGCTGTAGTGACCGACAGCACGCGTGCGGCGCGACTACCCCTGGTCGTTGTGCGGGACAGCCGCCGTGTCGCTGGTCTGCTCGCGGCCCTGGCGTATGGGCATCCGTCTAGCACGCTTCGAGCCGTCGCCGTGACCGGAACCAACGGGAAGAGCACGACCGTGGCCATCTTGCGGCACCTTCTGGATAGCGACTCTGCGCCGGCCGCCTCCATTGGCACGTTAGGCGTGCTGCTTCGGTCGGAGGGACAGCCCTTTCCGGGCGGCGCCGGGCTCACGACCCCAGGGCCGGTAGAGCTGCAAAGGATACTGTCGGAGTTGGTCGCAACGGGCGTGAAATGGGTGGCGATGGAGGTCTCGTCGCACGCATTGGATCAGGAGCGAGTGGCGG